>NZ_JROX01000129.1:0-631 GCF_000800955.1 Kocuria sp. ZOR0020 | reverse complement strand
GTCCGCCTGGGGCGTGGACATCACCGTGATCGGACGCCCCCCGGCCCCACTGCCGGGCCTGGACCCGGACATGGGCGCGCTCATCGCCACCGCGATGGAAGGGTACGGGATGGAGGTGCGGATGGAGGAGACCGTCACCGGCTTCGAGACCCACACCGGGAAGGTCACCGCCGTGGTCACCGATCAGGCCACCATCCCCACCGAGCTGGTGATCCTCGGCCTGGGGGTGACCCCGAACACCACCCTGGCCGCCGACGCCGGGATCCCCCTGGGCGAGACGGGGGCGATCGCCGTGGACCGCCGGCTGCGCACCGGCATCGAGGGGGTGTGGGCCGGCGGGGACTGCGTGGAGAAGTTCCACCGCGTCTCCCGCCGCCACGTGGCCCTGCCGCTGGGTACCCACGCGAACAAGGAGGGCCGCACCGCCGGGATCAACCTCGGCGGCGGCTACGCCACCTTCCCCGGGGTGCTCGGCACCGCCGTGACCAAGATCTGCGACATCGAAGTCGGACGCACCGGCCTCGGCGAGGTCGAAGCGCAGGCGGCCGGCTTCGACCCCGTCACCGCCGTGGTCGACTCCACCACCCGGGCCGGCTACTACCCCGGGGCCAAACCCATCCGCACCAAACTC
>NZ_JROX01000128.1:0-16692 GCF_000800955.1 Kocuria sp. ZOR0020 | reverse complement strand
AGTACCAGCAGCCGCAGTACCAGGGGCAGCCATACCAAGCTCCGCAGTACATGCAGGGCACTGGTGGCCAACAGCCCTCCCCGTATGCACCGCCCCCAGCACCTGCCAAGGGCAAACCACCTCTGTGGTTGGGAATTGTGGTCACCTGCCTGGCACCTGTGCTGGCCGTTGTGGGCCTGATCCTGGCATTTGTGATCGGTCAGCAGCAGCTGGATCAGGAAATCGCCGACGCCGACCCCGGAATCACGCACGAGCTGCGCGCAGGCACCCTCTACACCCTCTACACCCCGGAGGACGACGCCGTCCTGGCCTCTGGGTGCACCGTGGTGAATCCGGACTTTGACCAAGTGACCCTGATTCCAAGTTCCGCCACCACCCAGACCGATCCTGACGGAGTGGTGTACCGGGAGACCGGTGAGTTCACCACGGATCAAGAAGGCACCTACCGGATACTGTGCGACGGTTCCTTTGACACCGTGGCAATTGCAGGGGACGGCTTTGTGACCATGGGCTTGGGTGGTGTGGTGGCCGTCCTGACCGCGCTGGGCCTGGGGACCTTGGGCATTGTGTTAATTGTGGCCAACCGCATCACAGCGGCCCGCGCACGGCGCGCAACCACTCCCTACGGGCCGTACTGAGCAGGCCTCGATGGCATACGGCAACGCTGAGGTGAACCACTTGGCTCACCTCAGCCGTGAGGATCAAGCGGCCGCGCGCGTGGATCTGCAACATCAGCTCTACGAGGTGGACGCGGAACTTGCGCGTACCCCACCACCCCGATGGCCCTGGGTTGCCACACTTCTGGTCTGCCTCAGCGGGCCTCTGGCTGCGGCTTTGCTGTTGGGCATCACCCCGTTGGGCAACCTCTACCTGGCACAGAGGATTCAACAAACGCAGGCCTCGTCCACCGTCACCGTGGAGGAAGGCAACGAGTACCTGGTTTTTCTGGCGCACGACCCTTCTGCTGCCAGCACCCAGTGCAGCAGCTCGGACGGTCACATGCGTGGGTCCTTTGCCCCCGATCCCCTCCTGCACGTGGGTGACCAGTGGTTCAGCCAGGTCGGGGACATGAGCCCTGAACACAGTGGCGACATCACGTTTGAGTGCAGGACCTCTGAGCGGCCCCGAGTTGTCCAGGAGGACGGCCTGCAGCCCGTGGTGATTGAGACCCAGCTGCTGAGCGTCCTACCAGCCCTGCAGGTGGGAGCACTCGTGCTTGCCGCACTACCTGCCGTTGCGGGTCTGATTCGCATCTACGGTTATTTCCGGCACCGTCGATACATCTCCGAACTTGATCTCATCCGAACTCGCATCAACTGGATTCTCCAAGGAAAGGTACCGTCATGAGCACTCCCACCAACGGAACTCCGGAGCCCACCGGAACTACCGGGCCCCATGGAACTCCTGGGCCCCATGGCTCCGATCTGCCCCAATACAACGCGCAGACCAACCAGAACCCCTACGCCACACAAGGGCAACAGCCTCACTACGGCCAGTCCCCCTCCGGTCAGCAACCCCAGGGCTCGGGCCAGAAGATCAAGGGAACACCGCCACTGTGGTTGGGCATCACCCTGGCTGTTGCCGGGCCGTTGTTGGGAATCCTCCTGCTGGTCATCTCGGTGGTGTCCATGGCCGGGACCGCTCAGGACATGGCCAACGCGGAATCGGGAAGCACTCACACCCTGGAAGCGGAGCAGAGCTATTGGGTCATGTCCGCCGACCCCACCGTCTCGTCCGGCTCGGCCGGCTCCTGTTCCATCTACGACCCCCAGACCAATTCCATCGAGTTCGAGGCAACCGAGACCTCCACCAGCGCATCCAGCGATGATGGCCAGAGCGTCACCGTGCTGGGTACCTTCACCTCCGCGGATGCAGGCGAGTACGACATCTATTGCTCGGGGCTTGCCAGCAGCGACCTCTACGTGGCCAAGGCCAATATCAGCGGCCTGGTGGGAGGTGCCGTGGGCATCTTGGGCGGCATCCTGCTGGGTGGCCTGCTCTTCCTGGTGGGCATCGTGTTGATCATCGTCAACCGGGTGACGGCATCGCGTCGTCGTCGTGCTGCAGGTTTGGCCTGATCAGCGCCACTTACCGTGGCAATTTTGTGCCGCCTCAGATGCGGATGGCGCCGGTGACGGTGCCGTCTGGATAGCATGGACGTCACGACCGGGGGCCGGGTCGACCGCAAGAGTCGGCCCGGCCCCCTGCGTTGACCCACACCGCCGACGCCCGAAGGACCGCTGCCGTGGCCAAGTCCGCCAACCCTCCCAAGACCGACGACGACATCGACTTTGCGGTTCCCCTGGCCAAAGCCGTGGACCCGCTGGTGCTGGCATTGGATGTTGGTTCAACGGCCAGCCGCGGGAGTCTGCATGACGCTGAGGGTGTTCCGGTTCGCGGCTACCGGCACAAGATTCCGCACGCCTTCACCACCGGAAGCGGCGGCAAGAGTGTGATCGACCCCGATCAGGTGGTGGAGGAACTCGGCACCATCATTGACGTGGTGATCGGTTCCCGGAAGGAGCTGATCGGCCGGGTCAAGGGCGTGGCCATTGACACCTTCGCCTCCTCCGTGGTGGGAGTGGACGCCAACCGCCGCGCCACCAGCCCCTGCTACACCTACGCCGATTCCCGCAGTACACCTCAGCTGGCACAACTGCGCTCCGAGGTGGGTGAACACGAACTTCAGCAGCTGACCGGCGCACGACTTCACACCTCTTACCTGGCCCCACGATTCCGGTGGTTGCGGGAGCACGAACCGGAGATCTTTGCGCAGGCCAAGCGGTGGGTCTCCCTGGGTGAGTACTTCCACATCCGCCTGCTGGGCAAGGCCCGGGCAGGCACCGCCATTGCCGCGTGGAGCGGCCTGCAGGACCGGCACACGGGCAACTGGTCCGAGCGCATGCTGGAGCTGGCCCAGATCGACCTCTCCCACCTGTCCCTGATCGCCCGGCCCACACAACCCATCCTGGAGGTGCCGGCAGGTATCACCCAGCGCTGGCCGGCCCTCAAGGACGCCAAGTGGTTTGCCCCCATTGCAGACGGTCTGGCCCAGAACGTGGGAGCCGGAGGCCGGGACTCCTCCACCGTGGTGACCTCCATGTCCACCTCCGGTGCCATGCGGGTCATGCTGCACAGCGCTCCGGAGGAGATCCCCGCGGGGCTGTGGTGCTACCGGGTGGATGACCACCGCTACCTGTTGGGTGGGGCCATCAACGACGTCGGACGTGCGGTGGACTGGGCCGAACGCACCTTCAGGCTCCCGGAGGGAACCGAAGTGGCAGACGTGGCCACCCAGGCCTACTCCCAGGACGTGCCCGTGTTCCTGCCCTACCTCAGCGGCGAGCGCTCCACCGGCTGGGTGGGTGGCGCACAAGCACATGCCGTGGGCATCACCGCGTCCACGGAACCGCAGGACATGGTCCGCGGCGTGATGGAGGGGATTGTGGTGTCCCTGGGCCGTGTGGCCGAACAATTGAAGGAGGCCGCCGGCGACGTCGAACGTCTGGTCACCACCGGCGGTGTGTCACAGAACGTGCCCGGGATCCAGCAACTTCTGGCGGATCAACTGGGCAGGGAAACCATCCAGGCCACGTTCAAACGTTCCACGCTGCGCGGGACCGCCATCATGGCCCAAGAAGTGCTCTCCCCGGACACTGAGCCGGTGGAAGCACCGCGCAGCCAGACCTTCAAGCCCAAGAGCAAACACCGCCGCCACTGGGAGGACCTAGCCCAGCGTTACCAGGAGGCCTACACCCAGTTGGTGTCTGCGTGAGGGCAAGGTTTCCGCTGTGCCATTGACTCGCGACCAGGTGGTGGATGCCGCTTTGACAGTGGCCGGTGACTACGGCTTGGGAGATCTGTCCATGCGTCGCGTGGCCACGGAACTGGGCGTTCAGGCAGGTGCGCTCTACTGGCACGTGGCCAACAAACAAGAACTGTTGATTGCCGTGGCTCAACGCATCCTGAACCCGAACGACGGCGCCCCCACCTGGCCGTCAGAACCCGCCCGGGTCCTGGCCGAGTTCCGGCGGCGGCTGATGGCCGTGCGTGACGGTGCCGAGATCGTGGCGGTGGCCCACGCCGACCAACCCCTGTACCTGCCACCAGCCCCTGAGTTGGCGGCACAGTTGGAAAGCTTGGGGGTCAGTGACTCGGCTGCCGCGGCCCAGAACTTGGTGCGGTGGGTCCTGGGCTCGGTCCTGACGCAGCAGACCGCCCAGGCCCTTGCGGCAGCGGACACCCGGAATCAGCCCTCCGCCACCGCTGTGGCTGACCGATTTGAACGCGAGTTCACCTGGGGTCTGGAGCATCTTGTGAGGGCGGCTGCGGCCAAGGCCTGAGCCAGGCTTTCGGACGGCCTGGCTTGTTTGACGGCTTGTTCACCGGCACCGCTTCAATGCCCGGACCCGCTGGACACTTCCCCGATCCGCTGGAACTGCCCCGATTCGCGGCATTCCGTTTACTCAGCGGTACAACAGCAGGGCCTCGCCCTGTCCACCCCCGCCGCACAAGCTCACAGCTGCTTTTCCGTGGCCACGACGTGACAGTTCCAAGGCCGCAGTGAGAGCCAACCGTGCCCCGGAGGCACCAATGGGATGGCCCAGTGCAATGGCGCCACCGTGAATGTTGGTCTGCTTCAGCGGGTAACCCAGGTCAGCCAAAGACTGCAGGCTCACGGCGGCAAAGGCCTCGTTGATCTCCACGAAGTCCAGGTCGGCCACGCCCCATCCGGCCTTGTCCACAGCGCTCTTGATGGCCTGTGACGGCTGGGAGTGCAGGGAGTTGTCCGGGCCGGCCACCTGTCCGGAGGCACCCACCGCGGCCAACCAGGACAAACCCTTTTCCTCCGCCCAGCTGCGGGAGGCCAGCACCAGGGCGCAGGCGCCGTCGGACAGTGGGGAAGAATTGCCGGCCGTGATGGTGCCATCAGCACCAAAAGCCGGACGTAGTCCGGCAAGAGACTCTGCCGTGGCATCCGGGCGGATCCCCTGGTCCGCATCCACGGTCACGGGCTCTCCCTTGCGCTGGGGAATCTGCAGGGCAGCGATCTCCTGGGCGAACACCCCGGCCGCCGCCGCCGTCCCGGCCAGCTGGTGGGAGCGAGCGGCAACCTGGTCCTGGGACTGGCGGGTCAGGCCGCGTTGCGAGTTGCCGCGCTCCGTCAGGGTACCCATGGCAATGTTCTCCGCTGCATCCACTAGGCCGTCGTGGGCCACGGCGTCGATCATGGTCACGTTGCCATAGGCGGTTCCTTGGCGGGACCCCGGTAGAAGGTGGGGTGCGTTGGTCATGGACTCCTGGCCGCCGGCCACCACCACATGCGCCTCCCCCGCCCGGATCATGCGGGCGGCATCCGTGACCGCAACCAAGCCGGAGAGGCACACCTTGTTGACGGTCACTGCCGGCACTGTCATGGGAAAACCTGCCTTGACCGCTGACTGCTTGGCGGGGTTCTGCCCGCACCCGGCCTGCACCACGTGCCCCATGATCAAGTGCTCAACCTGCGCCCCTGACACTCCTGAACGCTCCAAGGCGTGCTGGATGGCGTGAGCCCCCAGGTCAGTGGCCTGCAGGGAGGCCAACTGCCCCAAAAGCTTCCCTTGCGGTGTACGTGCTCCGCCCAGGATCACAACGTCCGTGCCGTCGGTCTCCCCGGCGGCGGCAGATCCGTGGTTCAGGTGGTGGGTCATGGGTCTCCTCCTGCACGTCATCGTGCTTGGTGTGCCGTACAAGGCTGGTGTGCTGTACAGGGCTGGTGGCCTCACCCGTGCTGTGCCTGAGACTCACCAACAGTCATGTGACGTCCAGTTTGGCATCTGATGTGTTCTGCGTGACAGGATGAGCCCGTTACCCATCAAGAGCGACTTAGAGACCTGGCTCGTTGACGTCGCAGCAACCATGATGTGACCCGCTGGTCAGTCAAGGTGCTCCCGCCAGGGCCGATGGAAAGGACGTGCAATCACGCATGCTGAATTCTGACCACATCCAAACCACACACGTGGGCTCCCTGCCCCGTACTCCGGAGCTGTTGGAAGCCAATCAGGCCTACCAGGACGGGTCCATCACCTGGGACCAGTTGGTGAGCACCATGCAGCAGGGTGTTGTGGACATCGTGGCCAAGCAGCGCCAGCTGGGGATCGACGTCGTCAACGACGGCGAATACGGGCACACCATGTCCTCCTCCGTGGACTACGGGGCGTGGTGGAACTACTCGTTCTCCCGTCTGGGCGGATTGAGCCCTTCCGACGAGGACCGCTGGGCCACCACGGAAAAACACCGTTCCTCCCCGGGCAACATTGTGCTGACCACCTTCACGGACCGCCGTGACCGGGAGAGGTTCAGGGAGGCATACGAGGATCCGTCGTCGGGAATCCTGACCGCGCGCAAGGCCGTCACGCAACCCAAGATCACCGGTCCGCTGACCTACACGGGTCAGGAGGCGGTGGCCGCGGACATTCGCAATCTGAAGTCCGCATTGGAGCACACCGGCGCCACCCAGGGTTTTGTGGCGGCACTGTCCCCGGGCTCCTGTGCGCGGGTGACCAACGAGTACTACAAGACCGATGAGGAGTTGGTCTACGCGTGCGCCGATGCCATGCGTGAGGAGTACAAGGCCATCACGGACGCGGGACTGATCGTGCAGATCGATGACCCGTCGATCGCCGAATCCTGGGACCAAATCAACCCCGAACCCTCCGTGGAGGACTACCTGGGGTTCATCCAGTTGCGGATCGAGGCCCTGAATCACGCACTGCGCGGGCTGCCCCAGGACCAGATCCGCTTCCACCTGTGCTGGGGATCCTGGCACGGCCCGCACACCACGGACCTGGAACTCAAGCACCTGCTCAAACCGCTGTTGTCCATCAACGCCGGTGGCTACTCCTTCGAGGCTGCCAACGTGCGTCACGCCCACGAGTGGAAGCTGTGGGCTGAGGCCGATCTGCCCGATGACAAGGTGATCATCCCCGGTGTGGTCTCCCACTCCACCAACGTGGTGGAACACCCGGAGCTGGTGGCGGACCGGATTGAGAACTTCGCCTCCGCTGTGGGCCGCGAGCGCGTGGTGGCCTCCACCGACTGTGGTCTGGGCGGACGCCTGCACCCGCAGATCGCATTCGCCAAGCTGGAGTCCCTCACGGCAGGCGCCCGCCTGGCCACCGAGCGCCTCTTCTGATCCACCCCCCTCCCTTTCTTCTTCGCCGAGTGGGCCGTTTGATCGCCCCTGAGCGCTGAGCGGCGATCGAACGGCCTACTCGGCAGCATTGACACACACCTGGAGACTTTCATGCAGCACTCAACAAACCGCATCCTGACCACCCACGCCGGTTCCCTTCCCCGCACCCGGGACCTGATCGACGCCGCAAAAGCCCGCGTTGCCGGGCAGGACTACGACCGCCTGTTGGCCACCGCAGTGGACCAGGTGGTGGCCCGCCAGACGGAGGTGGGGATCGACGTCGTCAACGACGGCGAATACGGCCACGCCATGGCTGAAGACGTGGACTACGGCGCCTGGTGGCACTACATCTTTGCCCGCCTGGACGGGCTGGCCCCCGGTACCCGCACCTTGGCCGACCAGCCCGTCCACCGTTCCGAACCCGGAAACGTGAAACTCACCAGCTTTGGGGATCGCCGCGACTGGGGGAAGTTTGCGCAGGCGTACCAGGACCCGTCGTCGGGAATCTTCACCGGCAAACCGGCACCGTTCCCGGTGTTCAACGGGCCCATCCGCTACGTCGGCCAGGAGGCTGTGCAGCGCGACATCGCCAATCTGAAGGCCGCCATGGACAAGTCCGGGGCCACGCAGGGCTACCTGGCTGCGCTCTCCCCCGGATCCTGCGCGCGCCTTGAGGACAACCACTACGGCAACGAGGACGACGTCCTGGCCGCCTGCACCCAAGCCATGCGTGAGGAGTACAGGGCCATCACGGACGCGGGGCTGATCGTGCAGATCGATGACCCCTCCATTGCGGAGAACTGGGACCAGATCAACCCCGAACCCACCGTGGAGGACTACCTTGCCTTCACCCGGAAGCGAGTGGATGCCATCAACACCGCCCTGGAAGGGATCCCTGCCGAGCAGGTGCGGTTCCACCTGTGCTGGGGCTCCTGGCACGGTCCGCACACCACGGACATCGAGTTCCGTCACATCGCCGAACTCATGCTGGAGATCAACGCCGGGGCCTACTCGTTCGAAGCCGCCAACGTGCGCCACGAACACGAGTGGAAAATCTGGAAGGACCTGGAACTGCCCGCTGACAAGGTCATCATCCCCGGTGTGGTCTCCCACGCCACCAACGTGGTAGAGCACCCGGAGCTCGTGGCCGACCGGATCGAGCGCTTTGCTTCTGCTGTGGGCCCGGAGCGCGTGATCGCCTCCACCGACTGCGGGCTGGGCGGCCGGGTTCACCCGCAGATTGCTGCCGCCAAGTTGGAAACCTTGGTGGAGGGGGCGCGGATCGCAACCTGGCGGTTGTTCTGATCCCCCGGTCCCCTCCCCACCACTCGGGCCCCAGCCGACCGGGCCACACCCGCCACACCCGCCACACCCGCCGAGTAGGCCTTTTGATCGCCCCTGAGCGCTGAGGAGCGATCAAAAGGCCTACTCGGCGCTTTAGTGAGGTCACGACGACGGCGTGGAGCGCCCCTCCGCGTCCACCAAAGAAAATCGTATCTGATGTGCCGAATACTGGTACAGCCATCACAGCGCCGCTTAGTATGCCGTTAATTACCGATCAATCGGTAAGTAAATCGGGGCGGCCTCGCCCCCACCTCACGGAAGAGATCCATGAGCACTACGGCGAGCTCTGGCTCCACACACGGCCATGAGATGACTCGCGAGGAGAAGAGGGTCCTTGCGGGCACACTGGTGGGTACCACCATCGAGTGGTACGACTTCTACATTTACGCGCAGGCTGCAGGTTTCATCCTGGCCACCCACTTCTTCAACCCGCTGGGCGAGGAAAACGCAGCCATGGCCCAGGTGGCCTCATGGGCATCTCTGGGCATCTCTGGGCATCAGCTTCCTGTTCCGCCCGCTGGGCGCCATTGTGGCTGGGCACGTGGGTGACAAGTTCGGACGCAAGGTGGTTCTGGTGATCACCCTGGTGGGCATGGGTGGCGCCACCACATTGATCAGCCTGCTGCCCACCTACGCCACCATCGGCTTGTGGGCGCCCATCCTTTTGATGTTTCTGCGCATCCTGCGGGGCTTCTCCGCGGGTGGCGAATGGGGCGGTGCCGCGCTGATGGCCGTGGAACACGCACCGCGGCACAAGCGCGGCTCGTTCGGCGCCTACCCCCAGGTGGGCGTGCCCCTGGGCATGCTGCTGGCCACCGGTTTCATGTTCCTGATGACCTCCATGCTCACCCCCGAACAGTTTGAGGCCTGGGGTTGGCGCGTTCCGTTCCTGTCCTCCGTGGTGCTGATTGTGGTGGGCTATCTGATCCGTATGACCGTGGATGAATCCCCCGTGTCAAGGAGATGCAGCTGCGCAAGGCCGAATCCTCCGCTCCCCTGGGGCAGCTTGTGAAGAACCACAAGCGCGAGGTCAGCCTGGCCGCATTCATCTTTGCCGGCAACAACGCCCTGGGCTACATGGTGATCGCCTTCTTCGCCTCCTACGGCACCAGGACATTGGGCATGGAACGCACGGACACCTTGATCGCCTCCCTGGTGGGCGGTGTGGGCTGGCTGATCTTCACCATGTTCGGTGGTTACATCTCCGACCGCATCGGACGCCGCCTGACCTTCCAGATCGGCTACGTCATCCTGATCCTGTGGTCCATCCCCATGTGGTTCCTGCTGGACACGGCCTCCCTGCCGCTGTTCGCCGCCGCGATCTTCCTGCTGACCATCGGCCTGGGCCCCTCCTACGGACCGTAGTCGGCCATGTACGCGGAGATGTTCCCGGCCCGCGTGCGTTACTCCGGAGTGTCCATCGGCTACGCGTTCGGGGCGATCATCGGTGGCGCCTTTGCCCCCATGATTGCGC
This sequence comes from Kocuria sp. ZOR0020, assembly GCF_000800955.1. Lineage (NCBI taxonomy): Bacteria > Bacillati > Actinomycetota > Actinomycetes > Micrococcales > Micrococcaceae > Kocuria > Kocuria sp. ZOR0020. The sequence continues at coordinate 6,697 of NZ_JROX01000128.1, read as the reverse complement.
AGCTGATCCTGAACCAGACGGGCCAGGGGTGGATGATCGGCATCTACATGGCCGCCATCAGCTTGGTCTCCCTGATCGCCGTTTCCATGGTGCGCAAGTCGGACCAGGGCCGTGACCTCCACGTGGAAGAGGTCCTCCGAGCCGAAGTCGGATTCGTAGTAGACCTCCGGGGTCAGTGCCTCCTCCCCCAAATAGTGGGAGAGGCTTTCCAGGATGCGCTGCTTGCGCTGCTCGGCAGGCAGTTTGAAGACCTCATCTGCCTTCTCATCAGAGACAAAGCCCACCAGTGTGCCGCGGGTGTCCCCGTGGTTGGTGTTGTCATACACCTCCTGGGACACCTCGGCGGCTCCGAATCCAGTTCCGCACAGACCCTTGTCACGCCAGAACGGGGTTGGGTAAACCGCATGGACCTTGATCACGATGCCCAGCGATTGGTGCTGGTGCATCTGGTGCTGCAGGCGCGGCAGCGGGGGTTCAAAGGAGATGCGGGAGTACAGGTTCGGCGGAACCGCCACAATCACCTGCTGGGCCTTCACGGTGACCGTCTCCGACCACACGGTGACCCCCGCGCCGGGAACGTACTCGGCGTACGTGTCCTCAGGACCACCCCACTGGATGGTGCGCACGGGAGTGTCCAGGAAGACGGCGTCCTCCCCCAGCTGCTCGGCCATCTTTTCCGAGACGGACTGCATGCCACCCACCACACGGCGGTCCAGGATGAAGTCCTCGTCCACCAGGTTGGAGAAGGACCCTGCGGAGGCTGCCATAAGCACGGCCTGCAGGGTGGAGAAGGAATGGGAGGGCTTGGTCAGCATGCCCCCGGCCACATAGATGCCGATGTTGTTGCACGCCGCCTCGTCCTCGGAGAGCTCACGCAGCCAGTGGTGGAAAGAAACGGTGTCCAGCTCGCGGGCTTTGGGATGTGCCCAGGGCTCAGTGGCTCCCAGTTCCGCGGCCAGGTCATCCAGGATCCCGATCAGCCGTTCCATCTCCGCAATGGTCTGTTCACCGGCGGGGAAGGTGGGCCCGGTGTAGGTGTGTTTGGAGCCGTCCGGGGCAATGTAGACCGAATCCCCGTCACGGTGCCGGGCAAATGTTTCCAGCCCCAGGTCATGGATCAACCCCAATAGTTCGGTCTGATCCGGAGAGACCCACTGGCCTCCGATTTCCAGGAAGGCGCCGTCAATCACCCGGGACCAGGTTCGGCCGCCCACACGGTCACGAGCCTCCAGAACGGCCACGGACTTGCCTGCAGCCTGGAGGGTGCGAGCGGCCATGAGCCCTGCCGGTCCCGCACCCACCACCACCACGTCACGCTCGATCGCCTCAACGCTGCCCAGGGTCCTCTGATCTGACATGTGGCCTCCTTCACTTAAAATGAATGTGATTCATTAAGGCGTAGGAGGACAATTGCGTCAACCCCCGGCCGGGTACTTTTTACCCACAAGCAACCCACCACCACAGCCACCTGGAGCAACCGCGTGAAGCAGGAACCGGCAGCAACAGCACGACGACGCGGCCGCCCCACCTCCGCTGTTCTGAGCCCCAAGCGCATCACCTCGGCCGCCACCAAGATCATCCACACCCGCGGGGTCAAGGCACTGACCATGTCCGCGTTGGCCTCTGACCTGGGGGTCTCCGTCTCCGCGCTCTACAACCACACCCCGTCCAAACACCACGTGCTGCTGGGCGTCCAGGATGCGTTGAATGCGGAGATTGATTGCAGCGGCTTTGGCACGCTGCCTTGGGATCAGGCGCTCACGCTGTGGGCCCGGTCCTACCGAGAGGTCTACGCCCGCAATGTGGAGCTGATCCCGGTGATGGCGGTGTTGCCGGTGGCCGATGCCCCGCACACCTTGTGCATGTATGAATCCGTGGCAGCCGCTCTGGTCACTGCGGGATTCCCACCGGGCCAGGTGGTCAACATGATCGTGGCCGTGGAGTCTCTGCTGTTCGGCTCCGCCTACGACGCCACGGCCCCCGGCGGATTGTTCAACCCCGGCAAGTTGGCGGAGTTGGCACCCACCTTCACGGGCGTCGTCGCTGTCCGGACCGCTGACCCGGCCGAAGGTGCGGACCAGGCTTTCGAACTCGCCCTGGAAGCCCTGCTGACAGGATTCCGCACCCTCCTCTGACCGCCGAGACCGAGGTTTCCGCCCGGTTCACCGGCACGCATCGGGCAGAAACCTCGGTCTCGGCAGAGGGGTCACTTCAGGAAGCAGGTGATGCGGGCCGTGCAGACGCGCTCACCGGCATCATCGACGACGACGACCTCGTGACTCGTGGCCGTCTTTCCCATCCTGATGGGGGTGGCCGTTGCGGTCACAAAACCTGATGCGGCCGACTTGTGGTGCGTGGCGTTCACGTCCACCCCCACGGCCGCCTTGCCCAACTCGGCGCCGTGCAGGAAGGCGCCAATGGAGGCCACCGACTCGCACAGGGCAATGGTGGAACCACCGTGCAGCAGCCCCATGGGTTGCCGGTTGCCCTCCACCGGCATGCGCGCCACCACTCGGTCCTTGGATGCCTCCAGATAGGTGACCCCCAGCCGTTCATCCAGCTGACCGGGATGGCTGTTGAGCACCGGGACGGGGTCCTTTGCGGAAGCCAGGGCACGGATCTTCTCCAGCCCAGCGCCATCAGAAGCGGAAGCGGGTGCTGCTGCGGCGGCGTCGTCGGAGGGCATGGCTCCGGCCAGCCGGGGCGCGCGGTAATCAGCCGGAGCCGGGTCCTCCCGCAGCCAACGGTCGGAGTCAGCGGCGGTGGGGTCTTCGTGAATGTGCTGGCCGGACGGGTCCTGATGCGTCATGGTCTCCCCTGAGTGGTGATGTTGCTGTGCGTGACTCACATCATCCGCCACCGGCCTGAAGAAACGCTAGGCTGACAAAAACGTGTCACGTCACCTAAGTAAGGGACGTGCATCCACCCTGCATGAACCAGGGAGTCAGCATGAAGATCGGGATCATCCTGGGATCCGTCCGCGCCGGCCGCAACGGCGAACAGGTGGCCAACTGGGTCAAGGAAACTGCCGAGGCCAAGGGAGGTGCCGAGTTCGAGCTAATCGACCTCAAGACCTTTGAGCTTCCCCGCATGGCCGCCTCCACCGTTCCCATGGCGGCCGGCAAGGAGTACTAGGACGCCGAGGTCACCCGCTGGTCCCAGACCATCGATTCCTGCGACGGCTACATTTTTGTGACCCCCGAGTACAACCACTCGATCCCGGGTTCTTTCGAGGAGGCCGTGGACACCTTGGGCCCGGAGTGGGCAGCAAAGTCCACCGGCCTGGTGGGCTACGGGTTCAGCGGTGGCGTGCGCGCCGTGGAGCACTGGCGCCAGATCCTGGCCAACTTCCACCAGCACGTGGTCCGCTCCGCCGTGGAGGTCAACCTGGCCAACAACATGGAGGACGGCCAGCTGGTGCCCAATGACCACATCAACGGCGTGCTGAACTCCCTGATTGAAGAGGTTGAGGCCTCCATCAAGCGCTACCAGGCCTGAGCCTCTCACCCCCGCCGACCCCCGGCTCCCACAGCGGAGACCGGGGGTCGCGTGTTTACGCGGTGGGCGATGACCTTGGGTGCCGCCACACCCTCCCGTTTAGTCTGGCCGCATGACCCACCATGATCAGACCCACGACGACGGCGCCCTGACGGTGCTCACCCCCTCCACCTTTGACACCTCGGTCCGGGCGCAGGACGATCTGTTCCGCCACGTCAACGGCCCGTGGCTGGATTCGGTGGATATCCCTGATGACAAGCCTCTGACCGGCGCGTTCATGGTGTTGCGCGACCGTGCCGAGGAAGCCGTGCGCGGCATCATCACCGGCGTTGAAGCCGGGGAACCGGGCTCGGTGGAGTCCAAGGTGGCTGATCTGTACGCCTCTTTCATGGATCAGGAACACATCGAGTCCTTGGGTGCTGCCCCCTTGCAGCCTGACTTGGATGCCGTGGACGCGGTGACCGACGTCGCGGGATTGCAGAAGCTGTTCGGCACGCTGCTGGCTCGCGGCATCGGCTCCGTTCTGGGTGTGGACAAGGATGCCGACCCCGGGGACCCCACCCGCAACCTGGTGTTCGTGGGCCAGGCCGGGCTGGGTCTACCGGATGAGGAGTACTACCGAGAGGAAGCCCACGCCCAGATCCGGGAGCAGTACCTGGGGCACATCCAGAGGATGTTCGCCCACGCCGGATTCAACGACGCCGGGGATCAGGCCCAGCGGGCCTTCGAACTGGAAACCGCCATTGCCACCCATCACTGGGACAAGGTGGAGGTCCGGGACCTGACCAAGATGTACAACCCGTTCAGCTGGTCCGAGCTGACGGAGTCGGCGGGAACATTCGATTGGTCGGGCGTCGTCGTCGAGGGTCTGGGGGTTCCGGAATCGGCAATGGAAACCGTGGTGAATGCCCAGCCGTCGTTCTTCACCGGGCTGGAGGAGCTGCTGACCCCGGCGCGTCTGGAGCAGTGGAAGTCCTGGGCGCGGTGGCGCGTGATCACGGGGCGTGCAGCGTATCTGTCCAGCGCGTTCGTGAACGAGGACTTTGCCTTCTACGGCACCACACTCTCCGGAACTCCCGAGTTGAAGGAACGGTGGAAGCGCGGGGTGGGGCTGGTCAACGGAGTGCTGGGTGAGGCCGTGGGCAAGCTCTACGTGGAGCGGCACTTCTCCCCCACCGCCAAGTCACGCATGGATGACCTGGTGGCCAATCTGCTGGCCGCCTACCGGTCCTCCATCCAGACGCTGGACTGGATGACCGACGACACCCGCGCGGAGGCCCTGAAAAAGCTCTCCGCCTTCACCCCCAAGATCGGTTACCCGGAGAAGTGGAAGGACTACTCCTCCCTGGAAATCCGGGCCGATGACCTGGTGGGCAACATTGTGCGGACCTCCGAGTTCGAACTGGCCGAGCTGATCCGCAAGGCCGGGCAGCCCGTGGAGAAGCACGAATGGCTCATGACCCCGCAGACCGTCAACGCCTACTACCACCCGCTGCGCAACGAAATCGTGTTCCCGGCAGCCATCCTCCAGCCCCCGTTCTTTGACGAGGAGGCCGATGACGCCGTGAACTACGGGGCCATCGGGGCTGTGATCGGCCACGAAATCGGTCACGGCTTTGACGACAAGGGTTCAACCGCCGACGGCGACGGCCGCCTGCGCAACTGGTGGACCGACTCCGACCGCGCCGCCTTTGAGGAACGCACGGGCAAGCTGGTGGAGCAGTACGACGGCCTGGTTCCCGAACAGCTCGCCGGTTCTGAGGATGCCCCGTCCGTGAACGGGCGCATGACCCTGGGCGAGAACATCGGGGATCTGGGCGGGCTGTCCATCACCTACAAGGCGTGGGAACACTCCCGCGGGGTGGCGGATCCGGTGCCGGCCTCCTCGGAGCTGGCCGACACGGACCCCCCCTCCGCTGACCCTTCCGCCTTCTCCGACACCGACGACGCCGGGCTGACCCCCGCGCAGAAGCTCTTCCTGTCCTGGGCTTTCGTGTGGCAGCAGAAAGCTCGCGATGAAGCGGTGGCCCAACGCCTGGCCGTGGATGTCCACTCCCCGAATGAGTTCCGCGCCAACCAGACCGCCCGCAACATTGACGCCTTCCACGAGGCCTTCGGCGTGAGCGAATCGGATGACATGTGGCTGGCTCCGGAGGATCGCGTGCGCATCTGGTGAGGTGATGCACCCAGGGTGAACGGGCGGCGTCGTCGCTGCCTCCGACCCCGGGGTAGGGGCCGCAAGAACTTTGGGCATGGATAGGGCGGATTCCAGACTCGGAATCCGCCCTATCCATGCCCAAAGTCTGCTCAGGTGAGAGCCCAGGCAAACGCCCAGGCGCAAGCTTGGCTCAGGCCGTCAGCACCACCTTGACCGCCTGGTGTTCGGCGGCGTTGGCAAAGAGGTCGTAGGCCTCCTCGATCTGATCCAGCTTGAAGTGGTGGGTGGCCATGGCGCGGGCGTTGAGGCGACCGGCGCGCACCATGTTGAGCAGCTTGCCCACGGTGTTGCAGTCCACCAGGCCCATGCGCAGGGTCACGTTGGAGATCCACATGTCCTGAATGGGCAGTTCCACCGCCTTGCCGTGCACACCGGCGTTGGCCACGGTGCCGTAGGGGCGCACGATCTCCAGGCAGGTCTTGAAGCTCTGTGGGATGCCCACGGCTTCAATGGCAACGTCCACACCCAGGCCGTCCGGCGCCATGGCCTTGACCTTCTCCACCAGGTCCGGGTCCCCGGCGTTCACGGCGTCCGTGGCACCGAGCTCCAGAGCCTTGTTCATGCGGTTCTCGTCCAGGTCAATGGTAATCACCCGGCCGACACCGCAGAGGTTGGCGGTCATGATGGCGCCCAGCCCCACGGGTCCGGCTCCCACGATCGCCACGGTGTCACCGGGTTTGGTGTTGCCGTTGAGGATGCCGATCTCGAACCCCGTGGGAAGGGGAGTCGGCCAGGAAGATCAGGTCTTCATCATCCAGACCTTCCGGTGCGCGGTGCACCGAGGTCTCCGCAAACGGCACACGCACGTATTCGGCCTGGGTGCCGTCGATCAGGTGACCGAACACCCAGCCGATGCCGCCCAAGGTCTGGCAGTGGGAGGGCTGGTTGGCCTTGCAGTAGGAGCATTTGCCGCAGTTGGTCACCGCAGGCACCAACACACGGTCCCCCACGGACAAGCCGGTCACAGCATCCCCGACTTCC
>NZ_JROX01000127.1:0-4284 GCF_000800955.1 Kocuria sp. ZOR0020 | reverse complement strand
GTTAAAACGCCGATCCCTCCGCGACGCTGATCGGTGGATCGAGGCTAAGATGGAGCAAGGGTAACGGCTAGCGGTTCAAGGAGGCAGAGATGGCGCGTGCTGACCTGCTACTTGACCTCGTCGAAGCCGAGAGACGTGGTGACCGAGACCGATTTCGCGTTCTCGTCGAAGCTGTAATCGCTGAGGAGCGAGCCAACCAGCACCACCTTGTCGCCGACCGCTTGTCCGAGCTGATTACCACTACTGGGCAGAGCGCTCCGCGTGACGACCATGCGGCAGCTATGCGCGACCTGATCCAGGAGATCGTTCCTCAACGCCGCTTGGAAGAGCTAGAGCTTGCACCGGTCCCTCGCCGGGTCGTCGCTGAGTTGATTGAAGAGCAAAAGCGTTCCGAGCTACTCCGCAGCTACGGAATCGAGCCCCGCAACCGACTCCTGTTGTCTGGTCCGCCGGGTAACGGCAAGACCAGCGTCGCCGAGGCGATCGCCTCAGAACTGATGCTGCCCTTCTACGTCATCCGTTATGAAGGAGTGGTCTCAAGCTTCTTGGGCGAAACCGCTGCGCGGCTCGACAATGCCTTCGAGTTCGCACGGACGCGCCGTTGCGTCCTGTTTTTCGACGAACTTGACACCATCGCTAAAGAGCGATCGGATGAACACGAGACAGGAGAGATCAAGCGCGTGGTCTCGACACTGCTGCTCCAGATCGACCGGCTGCCTCCGCATGTCCTTCTAGTCGGGGCGACAAACCACAGCGAGCTTCTCGACCGGGCAGCATGGCGACGCTTCCAGATCCGCGCCGAACTCGAACCACCCAGCCGTGCTCAAGCGACGCGCTTTCTCGAACGCCTCGCCGCCCGGCTGGGCGGTGATCTCGGATTTGCCCCGCGCACTCTGGCGGACAAACTTGCGGGAGCTAGCTTCTCCGAACTGGAAGAGTTCGCTCTCGACGTGCGTCGCAGAGCAGTCCTCGAACTCCCCGACAGTAACCTCCGGAAGATCGTCCAAGAACGTCTGGAGCACAGACGAGATCAGGCAACGGGATGACGGCCGAGCCTCGGCCCCTCCTGGCATTCGGGGCACCAAAGGTTGCAGGCCGACCAAAACAAAAGGCACGCGATCTGCCACGCTTGTCCAAACCAACCAGCGGCAGGCAGGGCGCACGCCTGACACCGCAATTTGGTGAACTGCGCGCGGCGTTCGATGCCGAGCGCGCACGTCTCTCGCCCGACGCGCGGGATGAGGTAGATCCGGCCTTGGTAGTGGTCTTTGACCTCGCCGGCAGCGTCACGGATTTCCGCAACGCGATCGACAAAGTCGACGGGCTGGAGTTCTTGTCTGAATTGATCGGGGAGCAATCTGACCCTGACGACGATTTCCACATGGTGGAGTCCAAGAGCGGCCGTACGGACAAGCCCGTTCAGCACTCCCTGTACCTGATGCTGTCGAACGCAAAAGCGATTGATCAACTCCTCAGCTTGTTCAAGACTTGGCAAACAGACCCAACAACAAAGTTTGCTCGTGGCCTCGGCAGGTTCAAGACAGCGTTCGAACAGCTCACCTCAATCAGACGCTGGGGGCCAGAGGATCGCATCAGAGAGACCGGCCTTCGCGAACAGTGGCAAGAGACGCTCGACCTCGTCGGCCAATCCGTGAGCACTGTGATGGTTGAAATCGAGCTGTGGTACCGCTCCGATGCTAGACAGCGCGCCACCGCGCAAGCGCACGTCGAGCAAGTCATCGCCGACAGTGGCGGGCGTGTGCTCGATCGCTCTCAGATCGGGGAGATCAGCTACCACGCCCTGCTTGCCGAACTGCCGATTCAACAGGTTCATTCACTGACCACCGAGGGTGCCGAGTCGATCCAACTGCTGGCCACAGACGAAGTAATGTTTGTCAGCCCGTTCACCCCTATGCACGTCGCACCGCCGACCACGGAAACGAGTATTCAGTTCGACCTGGAACCCCGAAGAGGTGCCCCTTCTGAGTTGCCTAGGGTCGCCTTGCTGGATGGGTTGCCGTTCGCTAACCATGACGCCCTCGCAGGTCGACTGGTAGTCGATGATCCTGATGGTCTTCGCGAGGACTACCCGCTGGCCTCTCGTTACCACGGCACGGCGATGGCGTCCTTGATCATTCATGGAGACCTTGCCACCCGCAGTGAACCGATCGACCGGCCCCTTTATGTGCGTCCAATCATGCAACCCCACGAGTTCATGTCAGGACACGAACAGACCCTGCCAGACAGGCTGTTCCCTGACCTGCTACACCGCGCGGTCAAGCGAATCGTTGAAGGTGATGCCGGCCACGACCCTGTCGCACCCAGCGTGCGCGTCATCAACCTCTCCATCGGGTCCCAAGCACGAGCGCTCGTGAGAAGGATGAGCCCTGTTGGCCGACTACTCGACTGGCTAGCTCACTCCTACAACCTGCTGTTCATCGTCAGCGCTGGCAATCACCTCGGCCCAATCACAATTCCCGTTACCGTGGCCAGCGACCCCGAATCCGCTCGATCCGCTGCAATCCGAACCCTCCACGACAGTGCGCTGTTGCGCGGCATCCTCCCTCCAGGAGATGCTCTCAACGCACTCACCATCGGAGCGACCCACGCCGACGGGCTCGGCGATATCGACGTACCAGACACCGCCTGGGACATTACGCACCCGAACGGACCTGCCCACTACGGCGCTACGGGACCCGGCGTCGATCGATCAGTCAAGCCCGACCTGCATCACACCGGTGGCAGAGCGCTCTACACCCGCCCTGTCATTCCAGCCGATCGCCTAGAAACCGTTGCCGTGGAACTGGCCCAGACCGCAACTACCGGTCCGGGGCTCCAGGTGGCTGCACCTGGGCGAGCAGGCGCAACCAACCACACCGTCTTCAGCGTCGGCACGAGCAACGCAACGGCACTGGTGACGCGCGAGGCCAGCCGACTCTTCGATGTCCTTGAAGCTGGCTCCGACGATTCAGAAGACGCGCCGCTGCCAGATCCTCAATATCATCCCCTACTAGTGAGAGCCCTCCTTGCCCAAGCGACAAGCTGGGGCGATTGGGAATCGCAACTGCGCCGCGAACTCAAGCTGAGCAATCAGGAAGCTCGTCGACACCTGACCGCGCTTCTGGGCTACGGGCGCCTCGACACAGATCGACTCGGCGCTGGGGCCACAAACAGAGCAGTCCTAGTCAGCGGAGGGCTGATAGTCGGCGACCAACGTCACACCTATGAGTTGCCACTCCCGCCTTCGCTTCGTGCACGCGCAGAATGGCATCGCCTCACCATCACCCTGGCGTACATGGCCCCCACTGTTAGTCGGCTCAACCGCTACCGAAGCGCGAAGGTGTACTTCGCCACTCCAGACAAGCAACTCGCAGGCGGACAACGCATTGATGCGGAGCACAACTCGGTCAGGCGAGGGAGCCTCCAACACGAGATCGTCCAAGGCAGCCGCGCCATGGTGTGCGGCGACGATGACACGTTCCCGATCCACGTTGAATGCATGGACGACGCCCAACACCTTGGTGCTGGTAAGACGGTGCGATACGCACTCGTAGTCTCCATCGAGACAGCAGAGCAGACCTCGACCACGATCCACGACGAAGTACGGGCAAGACTGCGGCAGCAAGCCCGCGATCGCGCGCGCGGCCGGGTACAGAGCTGATATGAACGGCGAAGGACTGCATACTCGGACCCAGCTCCTGTTGGGAACATCAGCGTTGGTCATGATGTCTTGAGCTCTTGCCGAAACCGTGGGGGCTCCGTTCAGACACGACCGTGCGTGTCGCGCATCATGACACCGGCGGCGATCAAGTGTTTGCGGACTGTCCCCGCGGTGTAGCCGAACTTGTTGCCCACACGCTCCAGTGAAGCCCCCTGCTCATACATGGACCGCATCAGCCGAATCTCGCTGATCAACGGGGAGTGGTTGCGGAGGACGACACCGCCTTCTCGCAGGAGGCGAGAGAGTCGCTCGTGTCCGAGGCCAACTTGCCGGGCCACAGCCTTCAGGGACCCGCCGGCAGCGTAAGCGGCTTCCGCGCGCTGGAGGAGGTCTGCGGACGCTCGCGGCGCCTGCTGCGGTTGGTGCCTCCGGCGGTGCGTCCTGTGCTTTCTCGCGCGGATGGACTGGTGTGCTCGCAACATCTGAATCACCGGCGGGGCAAGTTTCGACAAGCTTCCCGCTAGCTCCACCAAACAAGGACGGATCCCGCGAAACATCGCGGGATCCGTCCTTTTGTGGCCCTTCACAGATGAGCATGGGTAGCGGTGTGCGCGTGGGCGTCT
>NZ_JROX01000126.1:0-5341 GCF_000800955.1 Kocuria sp. ZOR0020 | reverse complement strand
AGCCCACACAGGAGCCGGAACCCACTCAGGCTCCTGAGCCCACAAGCCAGCCCACGCGCACCAGCAGTGGTTCCCAGAACGGCAGCAACGGCAACGCATCGAATGCGAGCAACGGCAACGGGTCGACCGCGAATGCGGCCACCAACAGCACCGCCGAGGCCGCAGCCTCCACGGTTGATGCGCTCACCAATGGCGGGTCATCCAACGGCTCAGGCACCGGTAACGGTTCCTCGGCAGAGAGCACCGCGGACACCGCCAGCTGACCCCGGTCCACGAGCCGTCACGTCAAAGGTGTGGGGGCCGACCATCACACGATCGTCGGCCCCCACACCTTTCACGTTGAGCCAGTCTGCAGATCAGATCGTGACCGGATCAGATGGTCACCGGATCAATGGATGGCCCGTTCAACAGGTGACCTGCTCAGTTGGTGATCAGGGGTGAGAGCTCAGCGGAGGCCTCCGCTGCCCCTTCCAGGCCACAGATCTCCAACCAGTTGCCGAGCATGCGGTAACCGCCTTGGGTGAGCACTGACTCCGGGTGGAACTGCACACCGTGCAGGGGTGCATTGCGGTGGGTGAGCCCCATGACCACACCGTCAGCGGTCATGGCGGTGACCTCCAGGCACTCCGGCACGGTGCGCGGCACCACGCTCAAGGAGTGGTAGCGGGTGGCAATGAACGGGGACGGCACACCCTGGAACAGCCCACCGTCGTGGTGCAGGACCTCAGAGGTCTTCCCGTGCATGAGCTGCACGGCGTGGGCCACGGTTCCGCCGTAGATTTCCGCCAGAGTCTGGTGCCCCAGGCACACACCCAACAAGGGCTTCAGGGTCTCTTCCGCGAACCGGATCAAAGGCCTGCAGACACCGGATTCTGCAGGGGTTCCCGGGCCCGGGGACAACAGCACGCCGTGGTGATCATCTGCCATGCCACGGGCGGTGTCTGCATCCACCTGGTCATTACGGATCACCGTGGTCTGGGCACCCAGCTCCTCCAGATAACCAACCAGTGTGTAGACAAAGCTGTCGTAGTTGTCCACAACCAGGACCTTGACGGTCACATCTGCCTCCCGGGCGTACTGCGGTGATTCAATCCCGTCCAGCCTACTGCCGTTGGGGCACCAGCGCCCAAGTGCTGTGACGCTATGATGGAGGGTGCCGTCGTCGTCGTTCAGCTGCAGATACCCACCGGGGTGGCAGGAAACGGCGACCACCCGCCTGCAGGAGGAATTCCCCGAGTGACCGAGCCCAAGAAGCGCATCACCCGCAAGCGCACCGTGGTTGAGGACCCGGCACCTTCCACAGCGGTCGACGACGAACTCACCCGCCTGGCCATTGAGGCCCTGCCCGAACGCCGCCGCAAGGAGTGGGAGCGTTCCCAGCGGGCCAATGGCAAGAAGGCCGTGGGCAACGTGGAAGACGACTCCCCCGCCGACTCGCGTGAGGACACCGCTGAAGGCGTGGCTGATGAGATCACCCGCAGTGTGCGCAGTACCGCACCGCATGCGGACCAGACTGCCACCTGGTACAAGATCATCATGTTCGGGCTGATTGTGATCGGCCTGCTGTGGCTGATCGTGTGGTACTTGATGGACTACTCGTGGCCCATTCCTGCCATCGGCTACGGCAACGTGGGGATCGGTGTGGGTCTGATGATGATTGGTCTGATCATGACCACGAGGTGGCGTTGAGCACCGGCGCTGATCCCCATCGTCCGGATCCCCTCAAGGATGAAATCGCCAAGGATCACGCGCACACCAAAAAGCCAGGTCGGTCCAAGCTGAGCCCCGCTGTCACGGAGGTTCGCTTGCGCCGCCTGGCTCTGGTCCTGCTGATTGTGATCCCGTTGATCTGGTGGCTCACTCGTTTGGTGTGAGCCACCAGATCCGGGTCAGGCGTGATTCACGCCTGGGGTGCCACAAAAGCAGCGTCCAGGGTGATGACCACCTTGTCGGAGACCAGCACGCCGCCTGCCTCGATGGCAGCATTCCAGGTCAGACCGAACTCCTTGCGGGAGATGGTGGTCTGAGCCTCAAAACCCGCGCGGGTCATGCCAAAGGCATCCACCACAACACCGTTGAACTCAGTGTCCAGTTCCACGGTCTTGGTGATGCCCTTGATGGTCAGCTCACCGGTGATGGTGCCTTCGCCGTCACCCAGGTCGAAGCTGGTGGAGGTGAAGGTCATGGTGGGGAACTTCTCCACGTCAAAGAAGTCCTCGCCGCGCACGTGAGCATCACGGTCAGCGTTGGCGGTGTTCACGGAGGCGGTCTGAATGGTTGCTTCGATGCGGGACTGGTTGACCTGCTCGGCAACGTTCAGGACGGCCTCTGCCTGATCAAAGGTGCCGTGAACCTTGGAGATGCCTGCGTGGCGGACGGTGAAGCCAACCTTGGAGTGGGCGGCGTCAAAGTTCCAGGTACCGGGGACAAGGCGATCGAACGTGGTCATGATGAGTTCCTCCTCGCGAAACCTTCAATTAGTTGATGTGTCACCAACATTAGGACTCCGTAGGTGACACGTCAACTAATTGTGAAGTTTCGTGATGTGAGGCTGGCCACTTGCTGGTGCTGACTGCACTGAGCCTCGCCGCCAGCACCCTGGTGCAGCGGCAGCGTGGCTGGTCATGCTCAGATCTGGTAGTCCACCACGGACCTGGATGAAAGGCTGTGGAACTGCCGCCGGTGGTAGACCATGGGAGCACCGTTGGGTTCGGTCCCCAAGATTTCCACCACACCTGCGTTGAACACCAGAGCCGGGCCGGCCTGGATGCGAGCCAGAGGATGCACCCGCATCACACGACCCACCCCCTTCAGCAACGGTTCACCGGTGGGCAGCCACTCCCAGTCCATGGCGTCCCCGAACCGCGGAGCCCCGTGGGTGGCAAAAGCCTGCGCCAAGCCGATGTTCGGCGCATCCAGAAGATGCACCAACAAGGAGTCCGCCTGAGCCACCAACAAGGCAGAACCACTTCTGGCTTGTAGGGAGAACCCAATGATGGGCGGCACGGCTGAAACGGAGGACACGGAGGAAACTGTCAGCCCCACCGGCCCGTCCGGCCCCTTGGCCGTGATCACGGCAATTCCCGCAGGATGATCCCCAAAGACTGCGCTGAAGTCAGCCTTCTGCACACCCACTTCACCAAGGTCCCCGGACGGCACTACATAGTCTGCAACCGGTCCCGCCTGCTCTGATGCAACAGCCCCGGGAGAGCCGGCTGATTGATTCGGTGCGCTCATCATTCCCACTTTCAGCACGCACCACACGGGCAGCACGGCTCGCTCAGATTCAACAAGCGTTCGTGCCCCGCCGCATCTGAATTCGGACAGTTTTCTCCAGTCTGACAATCCCGGCCGGGTTGTGTCGAACCGGCAGTTCACACGACGACGCCCACAGTCCATCCCCGGCCGAATCACCCCAAACCGTGGAAACCACGGGCCCAATGGATCAGCGGTTCACCGCTGGAGGCCACACTCGTCTGGCTCGGGGCCCCACTCGACTGGCCTTGGGCCACGCTCGCCTGTCCTTGCCGCGCCGCGCCCCCCCGCGACGACGACGCCGGTCCACCCATGGCAGTCACACGTCCCACCACCAACTGATGGGTTGCCACGCTGTGAATCTGATCCGTCCGGACATGGAACCATGCCAAGCAGTTGGAGATGACCACCGGACCGTCCTTCCCCACACGTTCGTGGGGCACGTTGGAGAGCAACCCGTCCACAGGGTTTCCCGGTGAGGCCAACCAAGAAGCAATGGATTCCTGGTCACGGTTCAGCACAGACAGGGTCCAGGTGCCTGCTCCTTCCACGGCTTCGCAGATGCGTCCCTCCTCAAAAAGGCTCACGGCCATGGTGGGCGGATCCCAAGAGACATCCAACCAGCCCGTCACAGTCACCGCGTGGTCACGGTTTCTGTGCCTGACCGCCACCACTGCCACGCCAGAGGCCAGCTCCTGCGCCAGGAGCCGGTATGACTCCACAAAAGCCTCAGTGCCTTCAACAACATTCACGGCCTTGGCCGATTGTTCAGATGCCATGACGATCACCCCGTTCCACCGGAGCTCATCACCGAGTTCCGTGCTTGTGCCGCTGACGCTGCTGGTGCTGCCACTGCCGGCACTTGTTCCACTGCTGGTACGAACACCGAACAGGCCCTGTGTCCCACAATGTTCTCCACCGCCCGATCGTTGCAGTCACGCCTGCCGTGTCCGTCTCAGCGTGATGTTCAGGCGGCCGCCGTCACGCATTCCGAGTTGGGGATCGCCGGTTCCGGAGCGGATTGCAGGCACCCCGTGAAATGCCCAGCGAGACTCCCTGCCGAAAACAAACAGGTCACCACTGCGCAGCTCTACGTCTTTATACGGGCGGGACCGGGTTTCTGTATTGCCCAGGCGAAAAACGCAGGTGTCGCCCAGGGAGATGGACACTATGGGGTCATCCCCGGTCTCATCCAAGTCTTGGTGCATGCCCATACGGGCATCGTGACCGTAAAAGTTGATCAGAGCGGTGGTCGGCACAAAGCTCCGCACTTCAGGTGCCTGTGCGCCGTAGGCCTCACGTATGGCTCGCGCACCCAGTTCCAGCAGCACTGACGGCAACGTGGAACCCTGGGGATTCAAGGTGTTGCTCTCCCCGAACCACGACTGAGTCCAGTAGTCCCCCATGACCATGGACTGGGCAGACATGGTGCCGCCCCCTGGCAGTGTCCGGTGCTTGAGGGGCCGCGGCCCGCTCACCCACAGCCGGCACAGGCGTACAAGGTCCATCTGCTCAGAAAGGGCCAGCCAGTCAGGAACATGAACCGCGCCCGGCGCCACGTCCTGGCGCGTCCGGTCGATGGTGAACAACTCTGGCCCGCCTGGACCGCGCAGCACACTGGGTCGGCGCATCAGATCACCCCGTCACGGCAGTTTTCAGTAGGTATCCCGCCATGGTGCCGCGGCTCATTTGCCGTCCCATGGCTTGCGTTTGAGCCTACTGCTTGCCTCAGACATCACAATCATCGTCCAACCCACGCTGAGTGGTCGCTTGCCTGGTTGGTCTCTGTTCAGTGGTCAGTTTCCTGGCCCATCAACACTGATCAACCAGAACATCGACCACTCGACCAACACACCCAGCACCACCCACCCCGCAACACAACCACACCACCACACGGCACAGGGCACAGGGCACAGGGGGCACTGGGCTCAGGGGGCACTCCACAACCCAGCACCAGCACACCCAGCACCCATGACCACCCCGCAGGGGCAACACTGGCGCACAACAATATTTGGGTATGAGAAAAGGGCCCCGAACACGACGGTTCGAGGCCCCTAACCCTGTTTGTGGTGTTAATGCGGCGGTG
>NZ_JROX01000125.1:0-2055 GCF_000800955.1 Kocuria sp. ZOR0020 | reverse complement strand
AATGTCCGGCAGGGCAAAACTCAGTGCGGTGGTGGTCACGGAGACGGTGAGCACCGGGAACATCAGGGCTGCCAGGGCCAACCACGGATGGATCTTGCGCGGCTGCTCAGGCTGCGCGGTGGGCACCGTGCGTGACTGCTGGGTGCCGGTGGATGCTGCGGACATGAATACCTCCCCACGGGTGACAAAGGGTGATGCGCCGTCAAGGCGCCAATACTGTACCGACCAGACGGTACAGTTTGGGGGGATGTAAGGCAATGGCGGGAGGTTGTGCCGTTGGCCACCACCGTGGCCCGCTGCGCCCCGTATGCTCAAAGTCGGCCCCGACCCCCAGTGGAAACAAGGAGTTCACCCGTGGCACGCAAACCCGTGGCCCGCGATCGCGCGCTGGAAGCCTTCCAGGCGATCCTGGTGGACGACGGCGAACGCGCCGCCACCCTGGAGGCCGTTGCCGCCAGGGCGGGGGTCTCCAAGGGTGGGTTGCTCTACCACTTCGCCAGCCGTCAGGAACTGGTCCACGCCATGCTGGAACACATGAAAACCTTGGGGGACGAAGACTGCAGATCCATGGCGGAATCCTCCGAAGGTGCCGCCCGGCAGTTCCTCCGCAACTCCGTGTGGGCCGGATCGGAGATCGACCTGGCCATCGTGGCCGTCTCCCGCCTGGCCCAAGGTCGTGAGGACGCCGCACGGGAAGCCCTGCAGGACCTCAAGGCCCGCTGGTACGACCTCCTGCTGGCTGACCTGGGGGAGCCCGCTGTGGCCAATGCTGTTCTGCACATGGGCGACGGGCTCTACTACAACGCCAGCATCGGATGGGTCCCGGCCAACCAGAGCGAAAGCCGGGTCATCCTGGACCAACTGCTGGAGGTTCTGGAGCGGCTGCGGCCCTGACTCCAGGGGTGGCTCAGGGGGGCGTCAGCCCTGGTCTTCGGCTTCTTCGCGGCGCTCGCGTGCTGCTTCCAAGCGCTCGCGGGCACCGTCGAGCCATTGCTCACACCGGTTGGCCAAGGCTTCGCCACGCTCCCACAGGGCCAGGGATTCTTCCAGGGCGGTGCCGCCTGCCTCCAGCTTGGCCACGGTGCGCACCAGTTCCTCGCGTGCTTCCTCGTAGCCCATCTTCTGGATGTCGGAGAGGTCCGGTCCGGTAGCGGGCTGGGTGGTGTCTTTCTTGGGGCTCATGGGTGGTGTTCCTGTCTGCGAATGTGTGCGTGCAACTGGCTGTTTGGGCACGTGGGCGTCTGGGTGGGCGCCTATCTGGCGCCGGAGCGGGGTGGGGTGGATGAATGGCGTCAGGTGGCGGAGTCACCCGGTTGGCGCTGGGATGTCTGGGTGACCGCTGCGGTGACCTCGCCGAGTGCCAGTCGGATGGCCAAGGTGTCCTGGACCTTGACCTGCGCTGAATCCTTGACCACTCCACCGTCTTGCGTCATGACCACGGCGTATCCGCGGGAAAGAGTTTCCTGGGGGGAGAGTGCACGCACGCGGTGCTTCATCTGGCGGATGGTCTCCTGTTCGCGTTCGCTACGGTGCAGCACGGTGCGCAGGGATCGTTCCCGGAGGCGGTCCACGTCCTCCTCCCGCACCAAGATCATGCCTTCCGGTTGATCCAACACGGGGCGGGAGCGGATGGAATCCAAAGCTGCTTGCTCACGGTCCAGGAACTGAATCACGGCCCGGTCCAACACCACACGAGCACGCGCCACGTTGGCTCGTTCCTCCACCAGGTCAGGGACCACCCGTTTGCCGGCGTCCGTGGGGGTGGAGGCGCGTAGATCTGCCACGTGATCCAGCAACGGTTGATCATTTTCGTGGCCGATGGCGGAGACCACCGGCGTCTGAGCAGCAGCCACGGCACGAATCAGGGATTCATCGCTGAAAGGCAGCAGGTCCTCAAAGGCGCCACCACCGCGGGCAATGATGATCACATCCACCCGGGGATCGGCGTCGAGCTCCTCAAGGGCACCGGTGACGCCGCGCACGGCGCTGGTTCCTTGGACGGCCACATTGCGGATTTCGAATTCGACGTCGGGCCACCGCAGCCGGGCGTTGCGG
>NZ_JROX01000124.1:0-6734 GCF_000800955.1 Kocuria sp. ZOR0020 | reverse complement strand
AGGTCACGGCCGTCAGCGCGTTCTGCGTGAAATCCTCGCCCCGGTCCCCCATTTCCACGGACGCGATTACCCCGTTGGCGGCCAACTGCCCCAAGTTGTCATGCGGGGAGATCAAAATGTCCGGCGCTTGCCCCATGGGCGCCTGGGCAATGAAGTCAGAGATGGACTGCGCGTTGATCTCCCGCTGAATGAACTCCACTGTGACCCCCGTGGCGTCCGTGAAACGTTCGGCGATCTGCTGCAGACCAGGTATTTCATCGTCACCGGCCTGGATCCTCAGCTGGCCGGGGCCCACCGGCAGGCCGCCCTGGCTGCCCGACCCACACGCACTGAGTGCAGCGGCCAATCCGAACCCTGAGGCAGCACCCAGTAGACGACGGCGGGTCAACCGCCCGTTCGCAGAATGTGGCGGTGGTGCTGGTGGTGGCGTCACAGGAGGGACCTCGTGGTTGGAGAGTGGTACACCGCTGCTCTTGCGGCAAGTCAAACCAGCCTACGGGCCTCGCCACGTGATGCAGATCATCTGAGGTGGTGTGTCGCACATCTTCCGCACCCGCGTTGAAACGTGAACGGGTGTCGGGTCAATCAGCCCTGGAACGCGGTGCGGCAGGGACGGTGCTTCAGGGGGCTATCACGGTGCCGGGCACCGCCTTGATCAGCCTGGCGTCCAGGCTCAGGAGCCTGCACTCAAGTTCTTGTGCCAGGGCAACGTACATGGCGTCATACACACTGACGTTGTTGCGCAGATCCCACACTGCATCCAGAAGATCCACCCCCGGCAACTCCCTGACACCCAGCAGTGTGAACTCCTGAAGGGCTTGGCGCGCCTCCTGGTCCGTGATGTGCCCTCCCAGATACCAGCCCCGGAGAACGGAGACCACCTCCACCGTCAAGTGCTGGGGAGCAACCAGATCCTCCTGGGAAACGGCTTGGGCCACTCGACGTCCGCGTTGCGTTCCAAGCAGCAGCTCGGCGATTGCCGAAGCATCAACCACCAGCGTCACGACGCCGGTCGCACCCCTACCAGGACATCCTCAGCCGCAGGCAGGTTTTTTGGCGGTCGATCAGCAATGCGAGCCAGCAGCTCCGCCCGGCTGGGGCGGGCGGCCAGTTGCTCCAACTCGATCAGCAGATAATCGCTCAAAGATCTCCCTTCCAGCGCGGCCTTGGCCTTGAGGGCACGGCTGGTTGCCTCCGAAACATTGCGCACCTGAATAGTGGTCATGCACAGAGCATATCCAACATGCGGTATGCATGCTTTGGACTCACGAACTCAGACGCTCCGCCCACCGGCACAGACAAGGGCTCGGCACCCTGATCGGCTGCGGGTGCCCCGTGTAGGCTCGATGATCATGCAAAGTTCCTCATCGGGTTCTTCCCCACAAGCCCCCTGGGACACCTCTGCCACCGCGGGCTCCCCGTCATCCACTCCCTCCCTGGGAGGGTGCCCCGGGCAGGAAAAACTCCCCCCGGACACCACCATGAGTGGACCGCTTCCTGGCCGCTATCTGAAGCCGTCGGCCAGGAGGGTCAAGATCCAAACGGGTTTTCCCCAGCCCGAGCTGCTTGATCTGCCCTGGTCGACGCCCTTGGCGGAGTGGCCGGATGACGTCCTGGTGGCCTATCCCCGCGGGATCTCCCGACACGTGGTGCGTTTTGCCCAGGTGGGTGACCGGGTTCTGGCGGCCAAGGAGACCACGGCACGCAATGCCGCCCGCGAATACGACCTCCTGCGGCGACTGCGTCAGCTCGGCACCCCGTGCGTGGTGCCGGTTGCCGTGGTGACGGAGCGCCACAGCCGCGATGGCGAGGAACTGCCGGCCGTCTTGCTGACCGAGCACCTGAATTTCTCCCTGCCCTACCGGGTGCTGTTCTCCGAACACCCCGATGCCAACATCGCGGACAAGCTGGTGGATGCGCTGGCACTGCTGCTGGTGCAGCTTCACCTTGCCGGTTTCTACTGGGGAGACGTCTCCCTGTCCAACACCTTGTTCCTGCGTGACGCCGGTCGATTTGCTGCTTATCTGGTGGATGCCGAAACTGGTGAACTCCACCCGCAGCTAACCAAGGGACAACGCAGTTACGACCTCGAGTTGGCACGCACCAACGTGGCCGGGGAATTGATGGACCTCCTGGCCGGGTTCCACGACGACTCCCACGAAGGTCCCCCGCTGGATCCGTCCATGACCACCGGGGAGAAGGCTCATTACGAGCCGGCGGCCGCCACCACCGCCCTGACACAAATCGTCTCCTCCGCCCCGGTGCCGGTGGACCCGTTCATCACCTCCGAGCGAATCGTGGAGACCTACCAGAAGTTGTGGGCTGAACTCACGGGCGCGGAGCGCTTCCCGCACGAGCAGCGTTGGCGCGTGGCCGAACGGATCAAACGTCTCAACGACCTCGGGTTCGACGTCGAAGAAGCCTCCCTGGACACCGACGACGACGGTTACGTTCAGCTGGTCCCCCGCGTGGTGGAACCGGGACACCATTCCCGGCAGCTGCACAACATCACGGGCATGAACGCCCGTGAGAACCAGGCGCGCCGGATCCTCACGGACATCGCCCAGTTCGGACGCGCCCTCTACCCCGGCCTGCCGGATGACCTGACCGGGGCGTTGTGGATGCAGGAGGTCTACTCCAAGATCATGTCCGCCGTTCCCGCGGACCTGCGCACCAAACGTGAGCCCGCAGAGATCGTGCATGAGGTCCTGGAACACCGCTGGTTCCTGTCCGAACGACTCCGACAGGACGTCCCCACCAGTCAGGCGGTGGAGGACTACGTGGAGTCGCAGCTGCGGTCACGCCCGGACGAGCAAGTGATGCTGTGAGCGCAAGGCCCGAGTCACCGGATCGCTCCGCTACTCACCTGGCCCTGATGCTCGCCTTCACGTTCTGCACGGGCATGATCGATGCCTTAGGTTATCTGGGGCTGGACCGTGTGTTCACCGCCAACATGACCGGCAACGTGGTGATCCTTGGCATGGGCCTGATGGGCGCCGAGGGCTTACCTGTGCTGGGGCCGCTGCTGGCTCTGGGTGGTTTTCTCACAGGTGCAGGCATGGCGGGTCGCATTTTGCGCCGAATCCCCAAGGGCTGGGGCCACGCACCACGGTGATCATGTTGCTGGTGGGAGCCATCACTGCCACCTTGGGGCTCGGGTTGGCTCTGGAGCCTGGCAACATCCCGGCCTATCGCCAGGCGATTCCCGGACTCCTGGGCTGGCCATGGGTGCTCAAGCTGCCACTGCCCGCAAAATCGGTCTCCAGGACATCATCACGGTGGTGGTGACCTCCACCATCACGGGCTTGGCTGCAGAGTCACGGCTGGCGGGTGGAACGGGGCAGGGCAATTCCCGACGCGTGGCGGCCGTGGCCCTGATCCTGGCCGGAGCCGCAGTGGGTGCCGGTCTGCTGTTGTGGTTGGGGCTGGGGTTCGGCTTGATGGTGGCCGGCAGCATCGTGGCCGCCGGCGCCGTCGTGGGCCATGTCTATGGCCGAGACGTCTGAAGCCATTAGCTGGTCTGTTCACCCGACGGAGCGCATCAGGGTGTCACGCATACGGCGCGCCCAGTCATCCGGCAGGCTCCCTTCGCGTGCCACCTGGGCATAGGCCGATCCCAGCAGGGAATCGACAACGACGCCCAGGTCCACGTCCGCATCCATCTTTCCGGCATCAATCTGCAACTGCAGCAGGTTCAGCAGCTGTTCCATGCGCGGGCGCACCAGGTGTCTGCGTAGGATCCGTGACGTCTCCGAATGCGGTTCTGTCAGCAGGGTGACGGCTATACCGGTTCCGAGGTCCTCGATCAACACCCGCAGTGCGGTGTCCAGGGCGTGAACCCAGTCGTCCTGTGACCAGTTCTGCCGGTCCAACGCCAGTGGTTTGGGCGCCAGGTGCTTCTGGGCTCGGGACAGGACATCGTCCACCATGGCATCTGAGTTCGCGTAGCGCCGGTAGATGGAGGTCTTGGCCACCCCGGATTCCGCCGCCACTGCCTCGATGGACAGCCGCCCCGGGCCCTCCCGGGTCAGGATCCCCAGTACCGCTGCCATGATCTTGCGATCCGTGGTGACGGTGCGTGGATCGGGTGCGGAGTGATTTTCAGCCATGGTTCACCCACGCATCGACTGCGGTGATGGCGTGGGCGCGCAGGTGAACCATGGTTTGAGTCAGTGCTTCTTCCAGTCCTCGATCGGCCAGTGGTTGCGCTTGGCCAACCGGTACAGCGGGATGTCCGGGTTGACCGCATAGGGGTGGCCCACCAGCCCCAGCCAGGAGGAGTCCGCCACGGAATCGCCGTAGCCGAAGGAGCGCGTGAGGTCGTACCCGTTGTCATCGGCGTACTTCTTGAGCCACTGCGCACGGGCCTCGTCCACCAGCGGCGGGGTGGCCAGGTAACCCGTCAGCACACCGTCGCGCTCCACCATGGAACCGGCGATCACTTCATCAAACAGATCGGCAACCGGGGAGACCAACAGGTCCAGGGAACCGGTCACCAGCACGGTGCGGTGACCGGCTGCACGGTGTTCCTCGATCCGGGCCAGGGCACCGGGCTTGAGCACCTTGAGCATGTCCTCACCGAGCTTGCCGTCCACGGCTTCCCGGATCTTGGCGGACTCCATGCCTTCGTATCGGCGCATGAACGCCCGCACGAACTCGCCACGGTCCCGGCGCTCGGCCTTGACGTAAGTGGGAGTGGTGCGAACGGCGTCGATCAGGTCTGCGGGACGCTTGGCGGCAGGCAGTACCCGACGCTGCACGGCAAAGTACTGACCCACCACGGTGGAATCCAGCACTGTGCCCTCCAGATCAAAGATCGCCAGCACGTCAGTACCGGGCTTCAGTTCCTTGCGGGGCCGCTGGGCACGCCGCGCCCGGGCCGACGACGCCCGGGAGTAGGCGCGGGTCATCTCCGTCAGGGCCGGCAGGTGAATCTCCTGCCAGTAGGTCTTCCAGTTGATGTCCCGGGGGTCAAAGGTGCGGTCCTCAGGGGTGCCCTCCGGCAGGGAGGCGCTGAGCGCGCGGGTGTTGGTGTCGTCGAACACCATCTCCGTACGGGTGTAGTTCTGGTACAGGTCCACGTAGGTGCGCAGGGAACCCAGGCCGGACTGCATCTTGTGCAGAGAGTTGGTCCACTCCAGGGTGCGCTTGGTGGAGGGCAGCAGTGCGTTGAGGCGCCCGCCCCAGGCTGCCAGCTTCTCCTTGCCTGCCAGGGAACGAACCACGGCGTTGTTGGCGGGGAACCTCCACTCCGGGACCACCACGGGTTTGCCGTCAGGACCCTCCACGGGATTCTCCAGGAAGTACTCGCGCACGGAACCGTACATCTCGTGGAACGGCAGCGGGTTGGAGGCACCCGAACAGATTTGGTAGTAGCCGGCCTGCTCACGATCCCCATGTGATTCGCCCCGGTGTCCGTTGACCACCAGAGCCGTGATGGCGTTGACCACAAAGTCCACGGGGATCACGTCCAGCACGGAGTCCGGAAGCCCCGGGAACTCCGGCAGCGCGCCCTTGGCGTAGGCCATGATCAGGGGGTCCGCCACCTTGTAACCGTCAATCCACCCGGGCTGCGGGTGACGCAGCGCGGATTCGATGATGGCGGGGCGCACCACGGACAGCCGGTGTCCGTTGCCGCCCCACAGGTCCTCGGCAACACGCTCACCCATGGCCTTGGTGAACGTGTAGATGTCCGTCCACCCCAGGGACTGTGCGCGGGTGCGGCCCAGGTCCACCAGTCGCTGGGTGATCCACCCCGTCCGGGATGCCTCAGCGGAGGCGGCCACGGACTTGGGGCCACGCTTGCCCGTGGACTTGGTGGCGGAGTCGATGAAGGAATGCAGCTGCTCGGGCGTCCTGGAAGCCAGTTCGGCTTCTTCACGGGCGGCAACGGCGTAATCGAATTCACGGCGCCAGTCGACGTCGTGATCAATCGGTGCCTCAGGGCGCAGACCCTTGGCAATTCCACCCACGTAGCAGGTGGACACGTGGACCACGTGCGGGTCCTGACCGGAGGCCAGCAGGGCCTCGTACAGACTCAGGGCACCGCCCACGTTGGTGTTGAAGGCCTCGTCGATCGGAGGGTCGAATGAGACTGTGGAGGCCGAATGCACCACCACGTCAAAGGGCTGCTCAATGCCCTTCAGCGCAGACAGATCCCCTTCCAGCACGTCCGTGCGCTCCTGGAAGATCCGCTTGGCTTCGTCATCCCCCACACGCTCACGCCACGGCTTGAACACCGGCTTGCGGAACAGCTGTTCCAGCCGGGTCTGGGCGGTGATCTCACCCTTGGGGCGAATGACGGCGGTGATGTGGATGTTGTCCTCGGAGGACAGCAAGCGTTCCATCACGGCTTGCCCCAGGAAGCCGGTGGCTCCCGTGAGCAGGACTCGCTTGGTGGTGTTCTCAGACAACGGTTCTCCTCATGCCTTGCAGGCAGGTGATTCTGTGTGCGGTACGGCCACGGCCGTGATCAATCATGCTAGCCACGTTCCAGGGTCTCAGGGGCTGCGCGAACCACAGTGACACCCTTACGCTACGCCCCCCGTAGTGTACCGTGGGCGCTATGTTCACCGCATTGATCACGGGGGGAACCTCCGGCATCGGGGCCGCATTTGCCACTGCCCTGGCCAGCCGTGGATTGGACCTCGTTCTGGTTGCCCGAGACACCGCCCGCATGGAGCAGTTCGCCCATGAACTCCATGACCGGTACCGCGTCAACGTGGAGACCATCA
>NZ_JROX01000012.1:0-20584 GCF_000800955.1 Kocuria sp. ZOR0020 | reverse complement strand
GGGGTGGGAAGGGCGGGGAGGGAGGATGAGGGAGGATGAGGGGTCAGGCGGCCACGGTCCGACGGCGCTTGCGCCACCAGCGGCCCACGACCACCACCGAGAACAGGGTGGCCAGCAGAATGCCGCCGAACCAGGCCAGGCCCACCCGACCGATGGCCGAATCGAAACCCAGCACGATCAGCGGGGAATCCGGGCGCAAGAACGCCAAGGCAAAAGCCACCGCGTAAGCCACCACGCCTGGGACCGCCGCTGCCCAGATCCGCCTGGTGGTGGCGCCGGTCCACACGGAGACACTGACCACCAGGGCCAAGGCCAACAACACTCCCCACGGCAAGGTCAGACCGCCCAGGCGCAGGATGTTCCCGTGGACACCTGTTCCCAGGATCCCGGCCAACAACCCGCACACACCCGCCACCGTGAGGGTCACCGGGATGGAGGCCTGCTCCAAAGGATCGCGGCCCTGCCGGGAAGCATGAGAATCATCAGCAGCCGTTGAAACCGCACCAGCAACTCCGGCACCACCGGCGCCCGCCACTCCAGCCACACCAGCACCAGACCAATACTCGGTGACCGCCGGCAGTTCCGTTCCACCCACCATGCGGAAGGTCTCCACACCGCTGATCTTCTGCGGGACCCCGTTGGAGAACCGGAAGGTCAGATCCGCGGGATCGGTGGAAAGGACCACCTGCGTCTCGTGCGCCTCAAGGGCCGCGCGCTTGGCCGCCAGACCTGCGGGTTCGGCCTCGATCACCGCCTGGACCCGGCTGTCCTCGGAGGAGAACTCACCTTCGATGGCCCAGGTCAGCGGCACGTCCCAGCCCTCACCGCCGGCGCCGGCGGTGCGAGCCAGCTCCACGGCCCGCATCGTGGCCTGCGCGGTGCGGATGTGGTCAGGGTGGCCGTAGCCGCCGTCGTCGTCGTAGGAGATCACGGCCAGGGGGCGCACGGTGCGGATGGCCGCGGCAATGTGGGCTGACACCTCCTCCACGGGAGCGGCGGTCAAGGCTGCCGGCGAGACGTCAGCGGCAGCGGTGGCTCGCCCATCCGCACCCCAGGCCATCCCGGAATCCAGATACCGATCCCGCCCGTTGGACAGCCCCACGGACGGGACAATCGCGGGTTGTTGCCCGGCAAAGAAATGGCTACGCACGCCCAGAGCCGCACACGCCGCGTGCAACTCGCCCACGCGGTAGTCGCCCAGGGCGGTGCCGTCATCGGTGCACCCGGGCTGCCCCACCTCCAGGTGACGCAGGTCCGCGGGAATGACCTCTCCGCGCTCGCCACGGGTCATGGTCAGCAGCGTGACCTCAGCCCCGGCGCGCGCCAGGTGAGCCATGGAGGCCCCGGTGACCACGGTTTCGTCGTCCGGGTGGGCGTGAACGTAAAGCACCCGCGCCCCTACCGGGGAGACACCGGCCGGCAGAAGAGAGGTCAGCGCATGCGGCAACACCGCCGCACCCTGTTGGGGGTACGACGGCGTTGCGTCAGTCGTGCGGTCAGGCTCAGGCACGTGCCCGCTGACGAGCAGCACGCACACGCTCATTGACGTCCAGGATCACCTTGCGGATGCGGATGGCCTCCGGTGTGACCTCCACGCATTCGTCCTCGCGGGCGAACTCCAAGGACTCCTCCAAGGTGAGGATCTTGGGCGGGGTGAGGTTTTCAAAGTTGTCCGCGGTGGAGGAGCGCATGTTGGTGAGCTTCTTCTCCTTGGTGATGTTCACGTCCATGTCATCGGCACGGGCGTTCTCACCCACGATCATGCCTTCGTAAACCTCCTGGGTGGGCTTCACAAAGATGGTGCCGCGTTCCTGCAGGTTGATCATGGCGAACGGGGTGGCCACACCGGCACGGTCTGCCACCAGGGAACCGTTGGTGCGGTACTCGATCTCCCCGGCCCAGGGCTCGTAGCCGTCTGAGTAGGAGGAGGCGATGCCGGCACCGCGGGTTTCGGTCAGGAACCGGGTACGGAAACCGATCAGACCGCGGGAGGGAACCTTGAACTCCATGCGCACCCAGCCGGTGCCGTGGTTGGTCATGCCTTCCATGCGGCCCTTGCGAGCAGCCATGAGCTGTGTGATGGCGCCCAGGAACTCCTCCGGGGTGTCAATGGTCATGTGCTCCATGGGCTCATGGACCTTGCCGTCGACCTCCTTGGTCACAACCTGCGGCTTGCCGGCGGTGATCTCAAAGCCTTCGCGGCGCATCTGCTCCACCAGGATGGCCAGGGCCAACTCGCCACGGCCCTGGACCTCCCAGGCGTCCGGACGCTGAGTGGGCAGCACGCGCAGGGACACGTTGCCGATCAGTTCCTTGTCCAGGCGGTCCTTGACCTGACGGGCCGTGACCTTGGCGCCCTTGACGCGGCCGGCCAGCGGGGAGGTGTTGATGCCGATGGTCATGGAGATCGCGGGATCATCCACGTGGATCAGCGGCAGCGGGGCCGGGTTCTCCGGGTCGGTCAGGGTCTCACCGATGGTGATGTTTTCGATGCCTGCAACAGCCACGATTTCACCGGGGCCGGCGGACTCAGCGGGTTCGCGCTCCAGGCCCTTGGTGGCCAGCAGCTCGGAGATGCGTACGTTCTTCAGCTCGCCGTTGGACCGGGCCCAGGCCACGGTCTGGCCCTTCTTCAGGGTGCCGTTGAAGATACGCAGCAGCGCCAGACGGCCCAGGAACGGGGAGGCGTCCAGGTTGGTCACGTGCGCCTGGAGCACGCCTTCGTCGTCGTAGGACGGGGCGGGGATGTGATCGATGATGGTCTTGAACAGGGGCTCAAGGTCCTCGTTCTCCGGCAGGTTGCCATCCCCCGGGTTCTCCACGGAGGCCCGGCCGGCCTTGCCGGAGGCGTAGACCACGGGGACGTCCAGCACGGCGTCCAGGTCCATCTCCGGGTAGTCCTCGGCAATGTCCGAGGCCAGGCCCAACAGCAGGTCCATGGACTCGCCCACGACCTCCTCGGAACGGGCATCCGGACGGTCGATCTTGTTGACCACCAGGATCACGGGCAGCTTGGCTTCCAGGGCCTTGCGCAGCACGAAGCGGGTCTGGGGCAGCGGACCCTCAGAGGCGTCGACCAGCAGCACCACACCGTCCACCATGGACAGACCGCGCTCCACCTCGCCACCGAAGTCGGCGTGACCCGGGGTGTCGATCACGTTGATGGTGATCTTCTCCCCCTTGGCGGAGGGGCCGTCGTAGAACACGGTGGTGTTCTTGGCCAGGATGGTGATGCCCTTTTCCTTCTCCAGGTCACCGGAGTCCATCACGCGTTCTTCCACTTCACCGTGAGCGGCAAAGGCGTGGGTCTGCTGAAGCATGGCATCCACAATGGTGGTCTTGCCGTGGTCCACGTGGGCCACGATTGCCACATTGCGGAGGTCGGTTCGCTGGACAGTGCTCATACGCTTAAGGGGTCTCTCTCTGCGAGATCAAGTGATACGAGATCAAAAATCAGGTGGGGCTGCGGCTGGGCAGCCTGCGGAAGTCTACCCCGCAGACCGTGATTTCAGGCCGGATCATCAGGAATGTGAGACGGAGTACGGTGGGGTCGGCTCCATCTCACCCACCGTGTTGTGCACACCGAGGTTCCCATGCTCTCCGATCTCTCCCTGACCGCCGCTGTCCTTGCGGCCGGCGCGATTCTGATCGGCTCCACGTTGCAGCGCCTCTCCGGAACCGGTGTGGGTCTGGTGGTCACCCCCGTGCTTTCCCTGATCTTGGGGCCCGTTGCCGGGGTGCTCATGACCAATGCGACGACGACGGTCTCCGGGTTCACCATCATGCTCTCCGTGCGCAACAGGATTCAGTGGCGCAAGGCAGCGGTCATCATTGCCACGGCCCTGCCCGGAGCCGTGGTGGGGGCGCTGCTGGTGTTGATGATCCCCGCCGCCTGGTTGCAGATCATCATCGGTTCCCTGGTGCTGTTGGCCTTGATCCTGACGGTCAGCACCCCACGACTTCCCCGTGCAGCAGACCGCACCACGCTGCCGCTGGCCGGCCTGGTGGGTGGGGTGCTCAACACCGCAGCAGGTGTGGCGGCACCGGCCATGGTGATTGCAGCCCGCCTGACACGGTGGGACCAGAGGGCCTTCGGCGCGACGTTGCAGCCGATCTTCATGTTCATGGGTTTGTTCTCGGTGATCACCAAGTCCGTGATGGGCGCCGGAGTCGTTGACCTGCCGCCGTGGTGGGTGCTGCCGGTCGTCGTCGCTCTGGTGTTGGCCGGGGTGGGGATCGGCACCGCTTTGGAGACCAAGGTGCCCCCGTTGAGGGCGCGCACCCTGGCTCTGATCATTGCCGGGGCCGGTGGTGTGGCCGCCGTGGTCAAGGGGATCATGACCCTGGTGTGAGCGTCATACCCGGGGATGACTGCGGGACATGCATACATGGGCCTGTCGTCGGATGATCTCAAGCCCCGGTGAGAGCAAGCTTGGAGTATGTCGCACCAAGACCCCGCCCCAAACTCTCCTGAGACCTCCTCCTCGCCCTCACCTGATGCCCCGTGGGGCAACACCGCAGCCCCCAGCGTGATGGATGCTGCCGTGGTGGCCCAGCATGTGTCCCGCACTTACGGCTCCGGCGACTTGTCCGTGACAGCGCTGCGGGACGTTTCCCTGACCATTGAGCGCGGGACCTTCACCGCTGTGGTGGGTCCCTCCGGTTCCGGCAAGTCCACCCTGGTGCACTGTCTGGCCGGCCTGGACTCCCCGGACGCCCGACCGGAAACCGTGATCCAGGTGGGTGGCCAGGACATCACCCGCATGAATGACAAAAAACTCACCGAGTTCCGCCGCGAACACGTGGGGTTCGTGTTCCAGGCCTTCAACCTGGTCCCGGTGCTGACCGCTCAGCAGAACATCGAGCTGCCGCTGACCCTGGCGGGCAAGAAGCTGGACAAACAACGACTGGGTGCCGTTGCCCAGGCGCTGGGCATCACGGACCGCTTGGAGCACCGTCCGGATGAGTTGTCCGGCGGCCAGCAGCAGCGCGTGGCCATTGCCCGCGCGCTGATCACCGATCCAGATGTGATCATTGCCGATGAGCCCACCGGCGCCCTGGACACCGAAACCACCGCGCAGGTGTTGGGTCTTTTGGCGGACACGGTCCACAACCAGGGCCACACCGTGGTGGTGGTGACCCACGACTCCCGCGTGGCGGACTACGCGGACCGCACCATCCGAGTCCAGGACGGGCGGATCGTCTCTGATGAATTCGTGAAAGGCGGCAGGGTGGGCAGCCTTCACGGCTCCTCGGCTGTGACCACCCACGACGACGACGTCCGCTCACCGGGTACCCCCGGGCGCGGCAACCGCCTGGGCGCCTCCCAGCCCTCCATTGCGTCCTTGGCAGATGAGATCCGTCAGCGCGGCGGTGAGCTCTGATGCGCCGAATCGTGTTGAGCCGACTGCGACTGCAGTGGGCCCGCTACGTACTGATAACCCTGTGTGTGGCCGTCTCCGCGGCCTTCGCCACCGCCTCCATGATGTTGAACTCCACCATGAACGCCTCACTGGTGAGCAGCATCGCCGAAGGCACCAAGAATGCCGATTTGGTGGCGACCCCCAAAGTCACCACTGAGGGCGTCATGGACTCCACCTCCTACCTGACCGTTGAGCAAGCCCATGACTTTGCGGACCTGGATGGCGTGGACAGCGTCTGGCCTGCGATGTACACGTACACGGCTGTGGAGGGACAGTCATCATTGGACGGCGGTCTGAGTCTGGCCGAGGCACCGGAGGACTCCACGCTTTTTCCCTGGAAGCTCACGGAGGGGGATTTCCCCACCCAAGACGGCCAGGTGCTGTTGACCTCCAGCCGAGCTGAATCCCTTGGGCTTGCTGTGGGGGACACCATCACGGTGCAATCCACGGAGTACTACGACGGCATGGGAGCCACTGAGCCTGGGGACGGCACGGCATCAGTGGATCCTGAGTCCGCGGGTTCCATGGCACCTGGAGATCTCCCCACGGACATGGGACAGCTACAGCCACCCCAATCCGTGCAGCTGACTGTCACCGGCCTGGCGGATGTGCCGGAGATGAGCTCCTTTGTCCACGGGTGGGTCACAACGTCCCAGTTCCAGGAAATCTCTCCCATGCCCTATGACGACCTAGGAGTGGGCTCCGAAACCCAGATTCGTCTGGCAGACGGTGCTGACCTGGAAACCGTCCGGCAGGAGTTGAACCAATCGCTGGAGAACCAGGACCTGAGTATGGAGGTCCTCACCCCGCAGGAGCAGTCCGACCGGATCCTGGAGCAGATCTCCGGGGAGTCCAACGTGATGTTGGCTTTCTTGCTGGCCTTCGCCCTGTTGGCCGCGATCGTGGCGTTCTTGGTCATCACCACCACATTCGGTGTGCTGACCGCCCAGCGTGCCCGTGAGTTGGCGTTGTTGCGTTGCCTGGGTGCCACGGGTCCACAGATTCGCCGCTCCGTGATCCTGGAGGCCCTGGTGATTGGCTTGATCGCCTCCACCCTGGGAATCGCAGCCACCGTGGGAATCGGCTTTGCCCTGGGGCACATCCTGCCCGAATGGGTGGTGGTGGCAGTGTCCCTGCGGGACATTCTGGCCGGATTGGCCCTGGGTGTTGTGGTGACGCTGTTGGCCTCGCTGGGCCCTGCCCGCCGCGCCATGCAGGCCTCTCCCCTGGACGGCATGCGCGGTTCACGCACCAGTGACCGTCTGCCGGCACTCCGCACCGTGTTCGGCGTTCTGTTGCTGCTGGGTGGCGCGGGCACGCTGACCTGGGCCGCCGTGGTCCAGGACCAGGCCGTGGCCGGGATCGTTGCCGGTGCCGCCACGGGCGTTGGTCTGATCCTCACCTCACGCCTGTGGATGCCCACCGTTGTTTCCGGTTTGGGCAAGCTGCTGCCCGGCAAGACCGCCTCCACCTTGGCCGCAGCCAACGCGTCCCGTCACCCGGGTCGCACGACGACGACCGCCACCGCCCTGCTGATCGGGATCACCCTGGTGACCACGGTGCTGACGGGACACGCGGTGGCCCAGCGCTCCATCTTGGAACACCTGGATGAACGCACGCCAGTGGACATCACCATTACCCACAGTGTGGATGACCAGACGCTGGGGATGCTCGGCAACC
Organism: Kocuria sp. ZOR0020; assembly: GCF_000800955.1. NCBI lineage: Bacteria > Bacillati > Actinomycetota > Actinomycetes > Micrococcales > Micrococcaceae > Kocuria > Kocuria sp. ZOR0020. The sequence continues at coordinate 13,481 of NZ_JROX01000012.1, read as the reverse complement.
AGCCCAACGTGGTGGGCGTGGAGCGCGTGGACGGTGAAACCCACGTTGACCTTGAACAGGGCATCAGTGGACGCAGCACCTCCGCATCAGTGGCAGCCATTGCAGACCTGACGGATTCGGATCAGTACCAGATCGGCTCGGTCGCGATGGAGAAAGCCACCTACGTGGACATACTGAACATCATGTTGGGTGTGGCGTTGGGTCTGCTGGGCGCTTCCGTGCTGGTGTCCGTGTTGGGAATCGCCTCCACCATGTCCTTGTCCGTGTTGGAACGTACCCGGGAGAACTCCCTGCTGCGAGCACTCGGTCTCTCGCGGCGGCAGTTGGCCTCCACCATTCGCCGGGAAGCCTTGTTGATTGCAGCAGCCGCTTGCCTGGCCGGTGTTGCCGCGGGATGGCTCCTGGGCACGGCGGTGGTTCGCTCCATGGTCACGGATTCCGTCCCGGTGCTCTTGACGGTCCCGTGGGTTGGTTTGACGGGCGTCGTCGTGGGTGGGTGGTTGACGGCCATGCTGGCAGCAGCGCTGCCCACACTGCGGGCCACGCGGGTCTCCCCGGTGGAGGGGCTGGCCTCGATTGACTGATGCGGTCAGGCCCCACGTGTCCGTGGCGCGTTGGATCGAGGACCACCCAGTGGTCGCCAACGCCGTGGTGGTCTCTGCACTGTGCGCCATCACGGTCCTGATGATGTCCGGTTTGGGATTCTCGGGCACGGCGGGAGCAGCCATGTTGGCCGCCCCCGTCTACCTCAGGATTCACAAACCGGTCTTGGCTGCGGTTCTGGTGGCGGTGGCCGCCCTGACAGCCACGGTGGTGCTGCAGACCTGGCCGTTTGCCGTGGGACTGTGGGCGGTGCCCATGGTGGTGCACCGGGTGGCGGCTCGTAGCTCAGGCCGGGCACGGTTCGGGATTCTGGCCCTGGCCATGTTCACAGCCCTGGTGGTCACGGTCATCAGTCCACGCTGGTCCTCGCCGTTGTTCTCCGTGGAGGGTTTCAGTTACGGCAGTGTGGACTGGTGGGCCGGCCTGCTGCTGATCACGCCCCTGATGTGGCTGACGATTGTCACCGCCTACCTTTTCGGTGACCTCAAGCGGGTCAAATGGGAGCGGGAAGTCGCCTTGGCCCAGCGTGCGCAGGCACTCTCCGACCGCGCCGAGGCACTGGCCGCCTGGGCACACCGCCTGGAGGTGGAACGGGATCAGGAGGTTCGGCTGGCCGCACAGGATGAACGCACCCGCATTGCCCGGGAAATGCACGACATCGTGGCTCATTCCCTGTCCGTGGTCATCACCCAGGCCGATGGCGCGCGGTATGCGGCCTCCCAGGATCCACAGGCCGCCACGGACACTCTGGCCCGAATCTCCGTCACCGCCCGCGATTCCTTGACTGAAATGCGGCGCCTGCTGGGGATCTTGCGCACGGAGGAGGGACCCTTGACCGCACCGGTGCCTGGGTTCGGCAACCTGCCGGAGCTGGTGGCGGGGGTGCGTCAAGCCGGCCTGCCGGTGGAGTTGGTTCTCCCCCGCTCCGACGACGCCGTGGCCGCCCTTCCGCCCGGTGCCTCCTTGGCCATCTACCGCCTGGTGCAGGAAGCTCTGACCAATGCGCTCAAGCACTCCCCCGGCGCCACGGCCGCCATGGTCCGCATCCGCACCGGGTGGGAATGGGTGGAGGCTGTGGTGATCAATGACGGTGTGCTCACGGAGGTGGATTCCACCACCACCAAGCCCTTGCCGTCCTCCGGGCAGGGACTACGCGGGTTGGCAGAACGACTGGGTGTTTACGGTGGTCAACTTCAAGCGGGTCCGGTTCCGGAGAATCCTGACCGGTGGATGGTGCGCGGGTGGGTGCGAACCCGCTCGAGTGCCGCCTCCCAACAGAAAGGTGGGTCATGAGCACCCCAGATTGCCCCATCCGTGTGCTGCTGGTGGATGACCAGCCCCTGGTACGCGGTGGGTTCTCCATGTTGATCGGGTCCCAGCAGGACCTGAAGGTGGTGGGGGAAGCCGGCGACGGCGCCCAGGCGGTGGATGTGGTCCGCATGACGGGCCGCTCAGGTGAGGGGCCCGACGTCGTTCTGATGGACATTCGCATGCCGAACATGGACGGGTTGGAGGCCACCCGGGAAATCCTGACCGTCGATCCGGCCGTGACCGTGGTGCTGCTGACCACCTTTGACCTGGATGAATACGCGCTGGACGGGATTCGTGCCGGGGCCAGCGGGTTCCTGCTCAAGGACGCCATGCCGGAGGAACTGCTCTCCGCCATCCGCACGTGTCACCGCGGGGATGCCGTGATCGCGCCGTCCACCACGCACCGTTTGATGCAGCGATTCATTGACCCACCGCGTCCGGAGGCACAACCGGATCCGCGCCTGGAGACGTTGACCCCGCGGGAACGGGAGGTTTTTGTGCTGGTGGGACGCGGGCTGTCCAATGCGGAGATCATGGCCGAGCTGGTGCTCTCCGAGCCCACGGTCAAGACCCACGTGTCCCGGATCCTGGCCAAGCTCCAGGCCCGGGACCGGGTGCAGCTGGTGGTCATGGCCCACGAAACCGGCCTCCTTTGAACACAGCCGAGACCGAGGTTTCCGCCCGGCCCCAGGGCCTTCGGCGGGCAGAATCCTCGGTCTCGACGGGGGTCAGACCTCCAGCAGGTCCTTGCCTGGGATCACATCCAGGAGGCGGCGCGTGTAGTCCTGGCGCGGGTTCTCGAACACCTGCTCCACAGACCCCACCTCAACCAACTTGCCGGATTCCATCACACAGACGTCGTGGGCGATTTCGCGCACCACGGCAAGGTCGTGCGTGATGAACAGGTAGGTCAGTCCAAGGTCCTCCTGCAACTGTCCCAGCAGTTTCAGCACCTGGTCCTGGACCAGGACGTCCAGTGCTGACACGGCTTCGTCACACACCACGATCTCCGGGTCCAGTGCCAGGGCGCGGGCAATGGCCACACGCTGACGTTGCCCGCCGGACAGCTCATTGGGGTACCGGTCCCCCAGCTGACGCGGCAACGCCACACGATCCAACAGGTCGTAAACCTTCTCCTTGCGGGACTTGGCATCGCCAACCTTGTGGACCCGCAGCGGCTCCTCAATGGAGCGGAACACGCTGCGCATGGGGTCCAGTGACCCGTAGGGGTTCTGGAAGATCGGCTGCACACGACGACGGAAACCGAACCACTCCTTGTTGGAGAACGTGGAGATGTCCTTGCCGTCTACGTGAATGGTTCCGGACGTGATGTCCTCCAAACCCAGGAGCATCTTGGCGATGGTGGACTTGCCGGAACCGGATTCCCCCACGATTGCCGTGGTGTGGCCCTTACGGATGGTGAAGGAAACCTCGTCCACAGCCCGGAACTGGGTGGAACGGCCCCAGGATCCGCGGATCTTGTACTCCTTCACCAGTTCCTTGATCTGCACGATCTCCTGGGCTGCATCGCCTTCATCTGCGGCCCCGATGTCCTCCGGGGTCAGGGACGGCACCGCACGCACCAACTGCTGCGTGTAGGGGTGCTTGGGGTTTTGCAGCAGAGCCTGGGCCGGGCCGGATTCCACCACTCGGCCCTTCTGCATCACCACCACGCGGTCTGCTCGCTCAGCGGCCAGCCCCAAGTCGTGGGTGATCAGCAGAACCGATGTGCCCTTTTCCTTGGTCAGTTTCTCTAGGTGGTTGAGGATCTGCTTCTGCACGGTCACGTCCAGGGCGGACGTGGGTTCATCAGCGATCAACAACCGCGGGTTGCAGGCAAGGCCAATGGCGATCAAGGCACGCTGACGCATACCGCCGGAGAACTCATGGGGGTACTGGTTCATACGGCGTTCGCCGTCGCTGAGACCAGCATCCTTGAGCGCCTGGACAACGTCCTTGTCCGCGTGGGGCAGACCGTTGGCCTTCAGCGTTTCCCGCACCTGGAAACCGATCTTCCACACGGGGTTGAGGTTGGACATGGGATCCTGCGGAACCATGCCGATCTCGCTGCCGCGCAGGGCGATCAGGCGCTTACGGGACGGGTGCGTGATGTCCTCGCCGTGGAAGAACACCTGCCCTTCGGAAATACGTCCGTTCTCCGGCAGCAGCCCCATGGCGGCCAGCGCGGAGGTGGACTTGCCGGACCCGGATTCACCCACAATGGCCACGGTTTCCCCCGGCATCACGGTGATGTTGGTTTCCTTCACGGCCTCCACATCACCGGTGGTGGTCTTGAAGGTGATGCCCACATTGCGCAGTTCCAACAGCGGGGTGTTTCCCGGACCGGCGGCACTTGATCCCGTTGCGGTCGGGGCCGCGGCGCGATCCGCACGACGACGTCCCCCCGGATTGGTTGACTCCGTTGACGTGCTCATCGGGTCCGTCCCTTCGGGTCCAGGGCATCGCGCAGGGCGTCACCCAACATCATGAAGCTCAGCACCGTGATGGAGAGCATGAGCGAGGGCCAGAACAACGCACCCGGGTTGGTGCGCAACTGCGGGCGAGCGGCCGAGATGTCATGCCCCCAGGACAAGATGGACGGCGGCAGCCCGATGCCCAGGAAAGACAGGCTGGCCTCAACCACAATGAAAATGCCCAGGGACAGGGTGGCCACCACAATGATGGGGCCAGCAGCGTTGGGCAGAACGTGTTTGAACAGAATGCTCAGTTTGCCCATGCCCAAGGATCGTGCGGCCGTGATGAATTCAGCGGAACGCACCTCCAAAACGGCACCGCGGGTGATGCGTGCCATCTGGGGCCAGCCGAAGATGGTCAACACAATGGCCAGGGTGACGATGCCTGCGTTTTGCCGCATCACGGGCACAGCCATCAACACAATGGCCCCCAGGATCAAGGGGACGGCAAAAAAGATGTCCATGATCCGCGAGACAATGGCATCCACCCAGCCACCGAAGTAGCCGGCGAGACCACCGAGCAGAATTCCCACCAAGAGCACTCCCAAGGTGGCGCCGAAACCCACCAGCAGGGAAGCTGATGCTCCGTGGACCACACGAGCCAAGATGTCACAGCCTTGATTGGTGAATCCCAGCGGGTGACCGGCGGTGGGGGCGCCATTCGCGTTGGAGAGAGTGCACTGACTGTCTGGTGAGGCTGACGTGAACACCGTGGGGAAGGCTGCCACGAACAGCACAAAAAGCATCAGCAGCGCAGAGATGATGAAAATGGGGTTCCTGCGCAGTGAGGACCAGGCGTCCCGCCACAGATTGCTGGGTTTGTCCGCCAACTGAGTTTCAATGCCGGCACGGCCTTCATCATCCAGGACCGGGGCCACAAAGTGCTCTGCCACGGGAACTTCACGCCCGGAGGGCTGCATCACGGGACCGCGAGCGGCGGTGTCAGGGGTTGAGTTCTGATCAGGCATAACGAATCCTCGGGTCCAGAACCGCGTAGAGCAGGTCCACCAGCAGGTTGGCGATCACAAACACGATCACAATCAGGGTGACCAGGGAAACCACCATGGCGCCATCTCCCATGTTGATGGAGCGGTACAGCTGATAGCCGATGCCGTTGACGTTGAAAATGCTCTCCGTCAGGATCGCACCGCCCATCAACGCACCCAGGTCAGCACCCATGTAGGTGACCACAGGAATCATGGAATTACGCAGGACGTGGGCGTTGCGCACCCGTCCCGGGGTCAAGCCTTTGGCCGTGGCCGTGCGCACGTGGTCCGCTGTTTTGGTTTCTGCCACGGAGTTTCTGGTCAGCCGCACCACGTACGCCAGAGAGATGGCGCCCAACACCATGCCGGGTAGGAGGAGGTCTTGAATCGGCGCACCCGCACCCACAGTGGGGCTTGTCCATCCCAGCTTGATGCCGATCACGAACTGGGCCACAAAACCCAGAACGAACACGGGCACGGAGATCAGCAAGAGGGACATGAAGAGCAAGCTGGAGTCGATCCAGGTGCCCTTCTTGAGGCCTGCAATCAGGCCCAGTGTCACGCCCACGACGGCCTCGAACACAATGGCGATCAGTGCCAGCTTGACCGTGTTGGGGAAGGTCTCCGCAATCACCGAGAGGATCGGCCGACCTGAGAAGTTGTTGCCCAGATCGAGCGTGAAAACACCCTTGAGATACAACAAGAACTGGAGGAAGAACGGTTGGTCCAGGTTGTACTGGGCTTCCAACGCCGCTTTGGTGGCCGGGGTGCAGCCACGGTCACCGCACAGGGCAGCAGTGGGATCCCCTGAGGTGGCAAACATCAGGAAGTAGACGATGAAGATGGCCCCGAAGAACACAGGGATCATCTGCAGGAGTCGCCTGACCAGATACCAAGCCATGTCAGAGCACACCCCCTGACGTAACGGGGTGCGAGGGCACCAATGATGGGGTGGACATGGTGAAAACTCCTGGAAGAAGACGGGTGCTGGGTGATGATGGCCGCAGCACCGCGATCAATGCATGGGATCAGGGTGGGAGCAACGGTCTGTTGCCCCCACCCTGATCATGGGGCGTCAGGCCTGCGTGACCTGCGCGTAGTTGATTTCACCGTTCCAGGTGAGGTTCACGTCGCTCACATTGGAGCTCCAGCCCCAGGTACGGGCCGGGTAGTAGAGCGGAATGGACGGCAGTTCCTCGATCAGGATCTCGTCTGCCTCAATGAACTTCTGGTTGGCTGCATCCAGGTCGTCAGCACGGCGGCCCTCTGCCAGCAAGGCGTCAAACTTCTCGTTGTCGTAGTGGGTGTCGTTGGAGGATCCGTTGCTGGCGAAGTTGGACCCCAAGAAGTTGGACATGGACGGGTAGTCCGCCATCCAGCCTGAGCGAATGGCAGAGGTCAGTTCGCCCGCATTGGCCTCCGTGCGAAGTTCCTTGAACGTGGCGTAGGACTTGCCCTGGGCCTCGATGTCCAAGGTGTTCTTGATCATGTTGCACACGGCATCCACCCATTCCTGGTGTCCACCGTCTGCGTTGTACGCCAACTCGAACGGGCCACCCGGGTAAGGCTCCATGTCCTCGGCTTCCTGCCACAGTTCCTTGGCCTTTTCTGGGTCGAACTGCACGTACTCCTCATTGCTGAAGCTGCCCGGGAAACCTTCCACGGCAGGCGACGTCAGATCCTTGGCGGGCACACCCTGCTTGATGACCTGGTCGATCAGTTCCTGGCGATTGATGGACATGGAGATGGCCTGACGGCGCAGCTTGCCTGCTTCGCCGGACCAACCGTCCAGGTAGTACGGAATGGCGAAAGAGTAGTTGCCTGCGTAATCCTGCTGATCAGTGCGGCCTGAAAGATCGTCCTCTCGAACATCCATGCTGGACGGCGGAATCTGGTCCAGAATGTCCAAGTTGTCGGAGATCAGGTCGGAATACGCGGACTCCGCAGACTGGTAGAGCTTGAAGGTCAGGGCATCCACCTGGGCGGGCTGTGAGCCGTCATAGTCCTCGTTCTTGACCAGGCGAATTTCCTCGTTGTGGGCCCATGCACCGTCGCCATCCATCTTGAACGGCCCCCAGCCCACGGGGTTTTCGCCAAAGGCTTCCATGTCATCAAAGGCCGATGCCGGCAGCGGTGCGTAGGCCGCGTAGCCCAAACGCACCGGGAAGGTCACGTCGCTTTCGGCCAGCTCGACCTCAAAGGTGGTGTCGTCAATGACCCGCAGGCCTTCCATCTGGTCTTCCTCGGAACCTTCGGCGGACACGACGTCGTAGCCCTTGATGGGTTCAAAGAAGTAAGAGCCGGTATGAGCGTTTTTGGCTGCAGCACCGTAGTTCCAGGCATCCACAAAGCTTTGCGCCGTGATGTCCTCACCGTTGGTGAACTGCTTGCCTTCCTTGATCTTGATGGTCCAGGTGGTGTTGTCATCGGATTCGATGGACTCTGCCAACTCGTTGACCGGCGAAGATTCGTCGTCGTAGGAAATCAGGCCCATGAACACCAAGCTGACCACACGGCCACCGCCCTGCTCGGAGGTTGCGGTGGGGATCAGGGGATTCTCCGGCTCAACACTGAAGGCCGTGACTGCGCCACCTTCGCCGCCGCCACCTCCTCCACCGTTGCCACAGGCGGACAGCGCCACAGCAGCCGCGCCGGAGAGAGCAAGACCGCCGAGCAGACGACGACGTGAAAGCAGAGGGTTCGGGTGACCTCCAAGTTGAGGAGAACGGAAGCAGCCTTGGGTGTGATGTAGGCCATACTTCCTGGTAGCGGAGCCAAGATTGACAGCCAACCAACAGCCTGGGACCACAAGTCCCACCTAGATTGTGCACCCGTCCTGTTACGAACCGGTAACCCGACCCCTGACTTGCGGCAACAAAGAGATTCGTTGCCAACATCAGGCAACAAAATCCCTGGTGAGTCACGCCCCCAGCAGCGTGGTGACCCCCAGATGCGCCAGCACGCCGAACCCGAGAGCCCACAGCAGAATCGAGATGCTCTGCCACAGGATCACGGCGTTCTTGGAAGCCCCAAAGGACACCATCAAGGATGAGGTGATCTGACTCGGCAGGACCCACTGCCCCAGCAGGGAGACTCCCGGGACACCGAATCGGTCAAACATCGCCTTGATCTTCTGCTTCCGCGGGCTCAGCGGGGGTTGCTCACCTTTGATCTTGCGGCGGGCTCTGTAGGCGATCTGCACCAGGACGAACATGGACACAAAATTTCCGATCACGGCGGCTGGAACTGCCACGAACAGCGGCAGACCCGCCACCACCCCGATGGCAGTCCCAAGATAGGACTCAACGAACGGGATGGCGCTGATCAGAATGATCGCCACCCACTGGAGGGTCTCCGGCATGGACTGGGTGAAGTTCTGCAGAGATTCGTACACGGGAACTCTCCTTGGCGTATCCGCGCAACCAGGACGCAACGAGCCGTCTCAGGTCACCGGCTGTGGGACAACGGGACCTCCGGGGCTCAACCATCGCGCCCGGCGTTGCCTCCAATCTGTCAAAGGGGCAAGTGGGACCGGCAGTGTCAGCACGTCACCCGAACTCCGGCAGATCCTCACACGCCACCCGTGACAAAAGTCATCAGTCTACGGTTGGGGCCATGACTACTCCAGAACACGTCAGCCCCACCACGTCCGTGGGCGTGCGGGAAGCCTGGCTCTACACCTGGGGTGGCCTGGTGCTCTACGCACTGGTTCTCTACGGCCTGGCCGTGACCGTCACCGTGGCGCGCACCGATCAGCCCGGCCCCTGGTTGTGGGGCCTCCTGCTCACCTACACCGTGGCCTTCCTGGGCCTGACCCTGTTTTGCCGCAGCCTCAAGGCAGGCCTGTGGTCCCGAACCACGGCGACGTCCCAACTGGCCGCTCTGTTGATCCCCGCCGTGGGGACCTCCGTGTTGAGCTGGCGGGATCCGGACTGGGTGATCGCCGGTCAGATTCCCTGGTTCATTGCTTGCAGCACCTGGGCCTTCGCTGCCCATCGCAAAGCCACGTGGCCTCTGATTCTGCTGGGTGCGTTTGGGGCCGCCGTTGGCGTGGGCGTGGGAATCGGGCTCAACCCCGGATCGGGTCAGTACATGCTGGACCACGTCCTGCCGGTTATGACTGCCACCTGGTTCATGACCTCACTGACCCCTCTGATGGTGTGGCTGACCGTGTGGTGGTGGGGTGTGATCCTCAAACTGGAAAGCGCGCGCAAGACCCAAGCAGATCTGGCTGTGGCACGTGAACGTCTGCGCTTTGCTTCAGATCTTCACGACATCCAGGGCCATCACCTCCAGGTGATCGCCCTCAAGGCGGAACTGGCGCAACGGCTTCTTGACCGCGACCTTGAGGCCTCACGGACCCAGCTGCAGGACGTCCGAAGTGAGGCGCAGACGGCGTTGCAGGAGACTCGCGCCCTGGTTCAGGGCTTGCGGCAGGTGTCCTTGGAACAAGAACTCGCCAACGCTGCCGAGGTCTTGACCAGCGCTCGAATCACGTCAACGCATCATGTGGACGGGTCGCCGTCGTCGTCCACGGTGCGGCACACCCTGGGACTGGTGGCACGGGAGGCCACCACCAACATCCTGCGCCATGCACGGGCCACCACAGCTGATTATCAGCTGGCCTGCGGGACCCAGGGGACCTGGACCCTGACCATTTCCAACAACGGCGCCCCACCCGCAGGTCATGAAACCTCTCCAACGTTCGGGCCCGGTACAGGGCTGGAGGGGCTGCGCGAACGATTGCATGCCGTGGGCGGGAACTTGAGTGTTGAGCACGCGGACAACACCTTCACCGTGTCTGCCGTGGTCCCGGATGACATGACACACCAACAGCACAGCAACTCCGCCCAACGCCAAGAATCGAGCGCCTCATGATCCGTCTGATTGTTGCTGACGACGAGCACCTGATCCGCGGAGCCCTGGTGGCTTTGCTGGATCTGGAGGATGACATCCAGGTGGTTGCTGACACAGACACCTCCACGGGTGCCGTGGAACTGGCACAGGAGCACCAACCGGATGTGTGCCTGTTGGATCTGGAAATGCCACCCACCGATGGCCTGGATGCCTCAGAGAAGATCCTGCGGACAGTTGCCACAAAAACAGTGATCGTCACCCGCCATGCACGTCCCGGAGTGCTCCGGAGGGCCCTGGCTTCCAAGGTCTCCGGTTTTGTTCCCAAGTCCACCCCGGCCCAGGAACTGGCGGACGTGATTCGCCAAGTGGCTGCCGGCAAACGCTACGTGGACCCGGAAATCGCTGCGGCAGCCCTGTCAGCTGAGCGTTGTCCCCTCACAGAACGGGAACTCGACGTCCTCCGGGAATCCCGCGGAACGGCACAAATCGTCCAGATTGCTCAGAAGCTGCACCTGGCACCGGGAACGGTGCGCAATTACCTGCTCACGGCCATGACCAAGGTGGATGCCCGCACACGGCATGAGGCAGCAGAAACAGCCTGGCAGCAGGGGTGGATCTGAGTCCTCCCCTGCTGCAGGGACCTGCCAGTCACCAGGTCGGCAGCTGCGGTGCTTGCGCACCCTCCGGAAGATAGATGTTCTCCGCATCCCCGCGGGCCAGCCACGGCAGGATGCCTTCCCGGTCACCCTCAACGCGCAGAGCACCGTCACCGATCACCCATTCGTCACGTTCATCCGTCACGATGGTCATGCCCGGGGCGTCCTTGACCTGCATGGTGCGCACGGCCGCCTCCAGCGCATCCAGCACCGAGTCAGGGTCTGCTTCCTCGATTTCCCACTGGGTGTCCAGATCAGCGTGATGCAGGATGATCTCCGCAACCATGACCCCAGGCAGCTGATGGGGCGCAAAAGTCTTGGGGCCAAGGGCCAGCTGGTCTACGGCCAGGGTTCCGGTGAGTCGCTGAGCGTTGTCCAGGAAGTGGCGGATGGCAGCGCGGGCTTCCACCTTGAGCTGCGCTGCAGGCAACCCGGCAGTTTCTGCGATCAGTGCGGAGCGTTCCTCCTGGGAGTCATACGGAGCCTGCTCGGTGCCGGTCTGCGCCCAGTTGATCAAACGCACCAGACGGCGACTGACCACGGCCACATGGGCCACCACGTCAGCTCGGCTCCAGCCCTCGCACAAGGACGGCTCAGTGAATTCGTCGTCGTGAAAGGACTCCACGGTGGAGAGGTACTGCTCAGTCTCCCGCTCCAGGCGGGAGAGGTCTGACTGGAGGCGGGCGTTGCTGTGCTGGCTCATGCTCCCAGGGTAGCCGCCCACTGTGATGTCAAACACCCAAATTCCCGGTCCGTTTTATACGCTTTTCTAATGAGTCCGCCCAACCTGTAGGCCCCACCCTGCCCAGGCAAATCACTGGTCCACACCCCGATTCACGCAGGCTTCACACCGTGGGACGCGGCACCACCGTGTGCGCTCCCGTAGGCTTCGGGACATGAACGAGCACGATCAGGGATTCTCCCCCGCAAGCTACGGGGCCCCGACCTCCTCCACCGCACCGTCCACCGATGACTCCGCCGTGTCCCCCGCGGGCACCGGGGAACGGGTGACATACCTGGTGGTGGACGGCGAGAACATTGACGCCACCCTGGGAATGTCCCTGCTGGAACGCAAGCCCCGCCCGGAGGAACGCCCCCGGTGGGAACGGGTCATGCACGGTGCCCGGCGCCTGTGGGATCAGCGCACCAAAGGACTGTTCTTCCTCAACGGCTCCAACGGCCACCTGCCCTTCAGCTTTGTGGCCGCACTGCGCGGTTTCGACTACCAAGTGGTCCCGCTCTCCGGGCCTGCACGCGTGAAGGTGGTGGATGTGGGCATCCAGCGCACCTTGGACGCGATCCTGGACCAAGGCTTTGGCGACGTCGTGTTGGCCACCCATGACATCGATTTTGTGGACCAGCTGCGCGCACTGCTGGCTGATGACCGCAAGGTCTCCGTGCTGTGCTTCCGCGAACTGCTGTCAGCGGGTCTTCATGATCTGGAGGAAGACGGTCTGCAGATCGTCGACCTGGAAGATGATTTCGAGGCGTTCAACGCCCCGCTGCCCCGTCTGCGGATCATCGACCTGGACTCCTTCGACCCCGCCCGCTACCTGTAACCCAGCATCACCCGGTTGTGGACGGAGTGCTGGATGGGGCACTGATCACCGAATTCACCGGCAGCGTGTCCGTGGCTTTCACGCTGACACTGCTGGCCGGCCTGGCCACGGGTGTGGGCGGACTGATCGCGCTGATCGCAGACCGCTCCAACGCCAAGTTCCTGGCTGTGAGCCTGGGCTTCTCCGCGGGCGTCATGCTCTACGTCTCCTTTGTGGAGATCCTGCCCAAGGCTCAGGAGTTCCTGGGCGCGGACTTGGGGGATCGTTCGGGCGCCTGGGGCATGGTGGGCGGGTTCTTTGCCGGCATTGCAGTGATCGCCGTGATTGACCGTTTGGTTCCGGCCCCGGCCAATCCCCACGAATTCACCTACGACGCCGCAGACATCCACACCCCGGACCATCACCTGACACAGGGCACCTCCGCTGCTTCCGCCTCTGGCACACGGCGTTGCCCGTCAGGCTCCAGCAGCACCACCACACCTGCTGAGCGAGCTCTGTTGCGCATGGGCCTGTTGACGGCCCTGGCCATAGCGATCCACAACTTCCCCGAGGGTTTTGCCACCTTCATGACTGCCCTGGCGGATCCCTCACTGGCCATCCCCATTGCAGTGGCCATTGCCTTGCACAACATTCCCGAGGGCATTGCGGTGGCCGTGCCCGTGTATCAAGCCACGAGCTCACGCGGCAAAGCCCTGGGCCTGGCCTTTGCCTCCGGGGTGGCTGAACCTGTGGGCGCGCTCCTGGGATTCGCCCTCTTGGCACCCTTGCTGACTGGCACGCTGTTCGGTCTGATATTTGCCGCGGTGGCCGGGATCATGGTGTTCATTTCCCTGGACAAGTTGCTGCCCACTGCGGAGAAATACGGTGGCCATCACCTGTCCATCTACGGTGTGGTGGGCGGCATGGCCGTGATGGCTCTGAGCCTGGTGCTGTTGGGCTGACGTTGTGGCCTCGGTTCCGCGCCAGTGATCATTGGGCTCAATCCTCATGTTGAGTGGACAGAATCCTGGCCCATCAGCGCTGATGGGCCAGGAT
>NZ_JROX01000123.1:0-2966 GCF_000800955.1 Kocuria sp. ZOR0020 | reverse complement strand
TGGGTGGCGGCGTTGGTATCGCCCCATTGGTGCCTCTGGCCAGGGAGTTCGCAGCGCGCGGGGTGGCCACCGACGTCGTGTACCGGGCGCCCTCTGAAGAACGCGCACCCCTGGTGGGCGAGTTGGTCGAACTCCACCGAGCAGGTGCGATCCGGCTACACCTGCTGACCGGCCCACGCACCTACCAGCCCCTGCACGCCGGGCGTTTGCGCAGTTTGTTGGGGGACATCAGCCAAGCCGAGATCTACCTGTGCGGACCGGTGGGCCTGACCAACGAGGTCCGGGTGGCAGCCCGTGCTCTGGGCACGGCTCCGGACCGCATTCACACCGAACTCTTTGAGATGTGAGGACACGCATCATGACCACTTCACGAGTTCACACCGTGGGTCGAATGGCAGCCGTTGGCGCTGCTGCCGCCGTGGGGGTGCTCTCCACCGTGGCGTTGAACCCGCAAGCCCAGGCGCTGGTGCTGGGGGAGACCGCTCTGGTCCAGTCCCAGCCCGCGACCACCACAGGCGGTGTCACGGGGAGCAACGAGGCCGCAGGCACAACGTCATCCACGGGGTCGGTGGATGCGAGCGGGACGGCGGGGGCGTCGTCGTCGACAACGTACACGGGCAGCACGGTGCAGACCCGCTACGGGCCGGTGCAGGCCACCGTGGACTGTTCCGGCACCATCACGGATGTGACGTGGCTGCAGTGCCCCACGGGCGAGGGCAAGTCCGTGCAGATCAATCAGCGGGCCATGCCGGTGCTCACGGATGAGGCGCTGAAGGCGCAGTCGGCCAAGGTGTCCACGGTGGCGGGGGCCTCCTACAGCTCGCGGGGTTTTGCGCAGTCGCTGCAATCGGCGCTTGACCAGGCGGGGGTCTGAGATGACCGCCCAATCGGCCGCGCCCACCTGCCCCAGCCTGCGCCACCTGGAGGAGGTGTGGGGCACGGTGGTGACCATTGACATCCGGGGAGTTGACGGGCCGCTGCCGCCCGAATCGCAGGTGCACACCGTTTTGTCCCAGGCCAGCGCGTTCATGGACGGCGTGGATCGGGTGTTCTCCCCATTTCGTGCGGATTCCCTGGTCAGCGCCTACCGTCGCGGGGACCTGCCGGCCGTTCCCGTCAGCGGCTTCGGCCCGTTTTCCGACGACGACGTCGCGTGGTTCCGTCACGTCCTCAACGCCTGCGAACGAGGCCGAGAACTGACCGAAGGCGCCTTTGACCCGTGGGCGGTTGAGGGTGGATTCGACCCGTCGGGATTCGTGAAGGGGTGGGCCGCTGAGGCGGTGGCGGACCTGCTGGTGGAACGCGGGTTGGGGAACGTGTGCGTCAACGCCGCTGGTGATCTGACGGTCCGGGGCATGGCGGATGTGAACGTGCCGTGGGTGGTGGGTGTGCCGCATCCGGAGGACCGGTACTCCATGGTGCATTCGTTCCCGTTGGGCGGAGGGTCGGCGGCGACTTCGGGATTTTCAGAGAAAGGTGAGCACATTGTGCTGCCCGGTGGACGCTGGCCAGGATTTGGTGCGCGGCAGGCCACAGTCTCCGGGCCGAATGCCGGGTGGTGTGAAATTCTCTCCACCGGTTTGATGGTTGCCGGTCGCTACGGACTGGACTGGTTTGCCCAGCTCCCGGGGTATCAGGCGTTTTGCGTTGACACCCGGGAAGACAAGGTGTTTCGGGTGGAATGAGGGCTGCCGTCAGTGGTTGGCGTCAGCGCCCACCGTCAGTTCTGCGGCGTGGCGGTCTGCGGCGGCGCATCCTGAAATGGCTTGCATTCCGTGTGGGGGTGGTGGCTCAGATCAACCACCAGTGCCCGGTTTCCCACGGTGACGCTCAACAATCGGTGGACAACAGTCCACTCAACCACCGCCAGAGGCTCGATGGCTGCGACGTCGCGCATTCCGGTCAGCAGATCTGCATCGTGATTCCAGAGGCGGAATTCCATGCCTTCTGACTCGAAAGTGACGGTGTTGCCCTCCACCTCGGTGATGGTGGCTGGTTTCCAGGAAGGGTGCCCGGAGACCACCCGCATCTGAATCGGGTGGACCCTGTGTCCCCGTGAGTACAAGCTGCATGGTCCGGCCATGGAGACTGCTCCGATGCTGGGAATGTAGGTGGGATTGGCCGAAACATCGGCAGAGTAAGAGGTGGTTTCCACGGATACTTCTGTGGTCGCTACTTCCGCGCGAACTTGTGAACGGCGGCTGATCTTCTTGATCGTGGGAACCGGTTAGCAGCTGGTTTCTCTTGCCAAACTGCTTTCTGGGGGCAGGATGAAGTCATGAATGATCACACCTGGTCAGCAGGAGAGTCGTCCTGGGAACATCGCGTCACCCAGTTCTGGGAGACCGTGGACCTGTCCGATCGCCAAGGTGCGGTGGCAGGTATGGCAGCGTTAGTGGCGGAACGGCCGAATGAAGATCCTGACGCACACTTTGAGATGGGGTGCGTCTACGACTCCACTGGATTCGAGGCGGAAGCAGCTCGGGAGTACCAGACTGCACGAGGTCTTGGGCTCAGTGGGGCACGTCTGGAGCGGCTGAACATCCAACAGGCATCCACGCTGAGGAACCTGGGGCGAGTGGATGAAGCAATCGCCATGTTGGAGGCAGCCGAGCCTCACCCCGCCATTGGAGACGCACGTGCCGTGTTCCTGGGCTTGGCCCTTCACGACGCCGGACGGCACGGAGAGGCCTTGCGGGTGGTTCTGGAAGCTCTGATTCCAGATCTTCCGAGATACCAGCGGTCGGTTACCGCTTATGCGCGGGCGTTGACCGATGAGCAGTGACTCTCATCCTTTGATGGCTGGGCCGCGTGGTCGGCGGTTCCTGCTGGAGGTGGCACTGGGTCATGCCTGACTGGTCCCAGGTGGCAGATCATTACAGCGGGGTTCACCTGAGTATGACCGGTTATTTGTCCTCGGTGAATCGCCCCGGGTTTGTTAGAGGCTCGCAAGTGCCGCGTCGGCG
>NZ_JROX01000122.1:0-1072 GCF_000800955.1 Kocuria sp. ZOR0020 | reverse complement strand
TGTACTCAGTCAGTAGGTTGGTTGCACCTGCTGATGGGTGGGTTGCCTCCAAGGCTGCCGTGTGGCCGGTGGTTGTTGTAAAAGTTTAGCCATGGCTGCAGGGCGTCGGTTCTTGCTTGGTTTGAAGCGAATGGCTGGCGGTAGGCCCAGCCTTCTTGGAGGGTGCGGTTGAAGCGTTCTGCTTTGCCGTTCTGCCAGGGGTGGCGGGGTTTGGTCAGTATGTGTTTGGCATCGAGCTGTGCCAGGGCGCTTTGGAAGTCGCGGGAGAGCCGGTAGGCGAAGGCATTGTCGGTCATGACCCGTTTGACCGGTGCGCCTTGGGCTGCCATGGCTTCTGCCGCTCGGGTAAGGAACCCGGCGCACGTGGGGCCTTTCTCATCGGGTAGGACCTCGGCGTAAGCCAGCCGGGAATGGTCATCGACAGCGACGTGGACATAGTCAAAACCGACCCTTGTGTGGCTTGCTGCATGGTTGCGGGCGGATTGGTTCGGGTCTGCCCGCCACCCGCCACCGTCGGGAATCCTGCCGAGTTTCTTGACGTCGATATGGATCATGTCTCCGGGAGCGTCGCGCTCGTACCGGCGGTCCGTGGCACGGGATGCCCGAATCCGTGCCCCGGTCACCGGGTCAAGCTCCCACAGCCTGGGCATGCCGGCCCGGGCGAGGATCCGCGAGACCGTCCTGGGACTGACACCGCATCGCACCGCCAGGTCCGTTGGCCCTTCACGGTGCTCCATCCGCTGGCTGAGGACCTCGGCAACGACCTTGGCCGGGGTCGCGTGCGGGCATGACTTTGGCTTGGAACTGTGGTCCTCAAGGCCGTCCCACCCGTGGACGCGGAACCGGCTGAGCCACCGATGCGCGCACGTGCGGGAGACACCCATTTCCCTGGCCACATGAGCGACAGGACGGCCGGCGAGGACACGCTCGATCAGGATCCGCCTACCGTACGGAGTCAGGCGGGCATTACGGTGGGACATGAGGACCCCTTAGTTGTTGGCTGTGTGTGGTAACCACCAACCTAAGAGGTCCTCACCTATTCACGATGTAAACAACGTCCTGACCCAGTACA
>NZ_JROX01000121.1:0-1267 GCF_000800955.1 Kocuria sp. ZOR0020 | reverse complement strand
CGCGCCCGCGGTGCCCTGACCTCGGAACGAAACCCAGGGCGCTTCAGGTTGGAGGAGTGGTACGGGCTGACCCCTGAAGAGGCCATGGCCCAAGCCCCGGCAGAAGCCCAGGAGGAGATGAAGATCCTGGAGGAGGAGACCCAGATGATGATCGAGGAGCTGTCGGCCGCTGAGGCCGGTGAGGACTTCGATGTCGCTTTCGTGCAGAAGATGATTCCACACCACAACAGCGGGATCATCGAGTTCCTCGAGCCGCAGTCTCGCGCCGTGCACCCGCAGCTGCGCGTGGCGGCCACCTCGGGGATCACCACCCAGCAGGCCCAGGTCGCGGACTTCCGCACCTGGCTCGCCGGCCGCGCCTGATCACCGAGCTGAAACGGCGCGATCGGTGGGGCCGCCTGTTAGGGTGGCCCCATCGATCAACGATAGACTTCCATGTTCCGACCGTGCGAAAGGGGAGACCGTCGTGTACTCCGGAATCGTGGCCATGGCCCTGGTGGCGATGTCGGTCGTCGTTCTCCTCTACGCGCTGCACCGCACAGCAGTGATCACGGCCGACCCGCTGACGGTGCTGCCCGCTCAGTCCGGGTGGATGCCCCAGGAGCACGCGCTGTCCCGGTTCCACGCCCGCTGGTACCTCGCCTCGATCGTGTTCCTGGCCTTCGACGTCGAGATGCTCTTCATGTACCCGTGGGCGGTGGTCGTGATCGAGAAGGGGATCTCCGCGGTCGTGGAGATGTTCCTGTTCCTCGGGGGCCTGCTCGTCGCCGTGGCCTGGGCCTGGCGGGAAGGAGCCTTCCGATGGGCCTGAACGAACTCCTCGCCCGCTTCGCGGTTCGGGCCGCGCAGGTCCTCGTCGTCGAGGTCCCGGGACACTGGGACGCGCGCATGGAACTGGAGCAGCAGCTGCTCCGCCGCGGGTGGCGGCCGGCCTCAACACCGGCCGACGCGGACGTGCTCGCCGTGTGCGGTGTCCCCGGCCCCGAGCTCTCGGAGCTCGTGGACCGGCTCTGGGAGCAGATGCCCGGTCCTCGCGTCCGCGCCGACATCACCTCGCCGGGAGGGGTGGGACCAGCCCTCGACGACGCCGCAGCGCTCCTGCTCGACACCCCGCACCACCGGACGGACGCCCGGGAACGGCCGCAGGAGCCCGAGATCCCCGAGGACGTGGATCATGGGGGCCACGGGGGCATGGACCACGGCGAGATGGACCACGGCGAGATGGACCACGGCGAGATGGACCACGGGGGCATGGACCACGGCGAGA
>NZ_JROX01000120.1:0-818 GCF_000800955.1 Kocuria sp. ZOR0020 | reverse complement strand
TTTCCCTTAAAATATCATTTAATGGGGGGGGATATATAAAAAAATATTTTTATTTTCTTTCTGACAACATCATCTTTATCTCTTTATTTATTTTATTTTTAATTCTTTTCCTGATTACTTTATTGCTTGGCTCATAGTCGTCACAGTACACACCTTTATACTGTAGCTTGTGCCATTCATTGTGCTTACCTTTACCCATAATCATTCCATTCTATCCAGCATAACCAACCACGAACCAAACCATGCGATACCTATCATAGTTTAATAGCAAGCCGCACTAATAGCCATAGCAATGCGAACACTGGATTAATAACTAACAGCAACAATAACAATGCTATGCTCGGACTAATGAACAATGCAATAATAAATAATAATAATATAATCATTTGTTCCTCTCAATCAAAGCAACAATGCCTAAGCCAATCAACGTACCTATTAGCCAACCAATACACCATTCTATAAATATCATTTGCTTCTCCTTTATATATAGCAGTATTGGGAATCGAACCCACGTATCACACTTATCATGCTGTCTTACCATTAGACTATACTGCTAACTATGACTACCTCATCTTGTTATTCCTAACTATTAGTAGCTGGTATCTCATCAGACACTATATTGGTAAACATATATAATGGACTCGAACCACTTATGAACTCCTATAACAGAAAACGTTACGTTAGTTTATATATGCCACTAAGCTGTTAGTATGCCGCAGGATACTCATTAACTACTCCCGACCTTATGTAGTCACTTAGCTATTCAATTGAAATAGAGCAGCAGGGAATCGAACCCTACACCACGTCAGTACACCTTA
>NZ_JROX01000119.1:0-23600 GCF_000800955.1 Kocuria sp. ZOR0020 | reverse complement strand
AGCGGTCACTGTGTGGACGGCAGACCGGGCCGATGGTACCAGCGGGGCTGGTATTACCAGCGGTAGTGGGCGAAGGCCTTGTTGGAGTCAGCCATCTTGTGGGTGTCTTCACGGCGCTTGACCGCGGCACCGAGGCCGTTGGAGGCATCGAGGATCTCGTTCATGAGACGCTCGGTCATGGTGTTCTCACGGCGGGCCTTGGCGTAGCCGACCAGCCAGCGCAGAGCCAGGGCGGTGGAGCGGCCTGCTCGAACCTCAACCGGCACCTGGTAGGTGGCACCGCCGACTCGGCGGGAGCGCACCTCCAGAGCGGGCTTGACGTTCTCCAGGGCCTTCTTCAGGGTGGCAACCGGCTCGGAGCCGGTCTTCTGCTCCACACCGGCCAGGGCACCGTAAACGATGCGCTCTGCGGTGGACTTCTTGCCGTCCTGGAGGACCTTGTTGATCAGCTGGGTGACGACCGGCGAACCGTAGACGGGGTCGACAACGAGCGGGCGCTTGGGAGCGGGACCCTTACGAGGCATTACTTCTTCTCCTTCTTCGCGCCGTAGCGGGAGCGGGCCTGGCCGCGACCCTTGACACCCTGGGTGTCCAGGGCGCCGCGGACGATCTTGTAGCGGACACCCGGGAGGTCCTTCACACGACCACCGCGAACGAGCACGATGGAGTGCTCCTGGAGGTTGTGGCCCTCACCGGGGATGTAAGCGGTGACCTCGACGCCGCCGTTGAGGCGCACACGGGCGACCTTACGGAGGGCGGAGTTCGGCTTCTTGGGAGTGGTGGTGTACACACGGGTGCACACGCCACGCTTCATGGGGCTGCCCTTCAGGGCAGGCGCCTTGGTCTTCACGACCTTCGGGCTGCGGCCCTTTCGGACCAACTGCTGAATTGTTGGCACTTCGTCTCCTGGTGGTGGCGGGCCGCTCACACGGCGCCGCTCTTGTTTGGTCTTCGGCTTTTGACGGCCTACTCGTCACCCACGACGCCGTGGTGCCCTGCCTCAGGACCTGGCGTTCACGCATCCCGGTGGCGTGCGGGTGATCCGCACTGGGACGAATGGTTTGCAGACACGCAAAAAAGTGGCACTGAGGTTCATCTTGCGATCCTCGGGACGGTGTCCAAATTGCCACTGGAATGCGATCTTGTGGATCTTGACTATGACATCAAGAAGTCCACATGGGTGATCGAGCTCATCTCAGCCACCTTAACAGAGTCCACCGGCGCCCACCAACCCTTGAACCGGGCCCATGAGGTCGCCTGGGTCACGTCAGACGGCGCTGGCCACCAGATCTTGATGCACTGCCGCTGCGCACTGCTGCAGAGCGGGCAGGATCTGCCCCACGGGGTCATCGGCTGCGGGACTTGCACCCACCCGCATGGACACGTTGGCCGCGGCCACGGTTTTGCCCGCAGAATCCTTCAACGGCACGGCAACGGAGCGCAGCCCGGCCTCCAGTTCCTGATCGACGACGGCGTAGCCCCGCCTGCGTACTTCATCCAAACGCCTGATGAGTTCGTGCGGCGTGGACACCGTACGAGCCAGCTGGTGTTCTCCCAGGTGCTGCCCACAGCGGGCCACGGCGTCGTCGTTGCTGAGATCCGCCAACAGCACCCGCCCCATGGAGGTCGCGTGCGCCGGGAAGCGGGTACCCACGGAAATGGCAACGTTCATGATGTGGCGCATCTGCACCCGTGCCACGTACACGATGTCCGGGCCATCCAGCACTGCCACCGAGCACGATTCCTGGACCTGGTCAGAGAGTTTGCGCAAGTGCGGGGTGACCAGCTCCGGGAGGCTGAGGGCAGAGAGATAGGAGTAGCCGAGCTCCAGCACCTTGGCCGTGAGCTCGAACTGGCGACCGTCGCTGCGCACGTAGCCCAGCTCCTCCAGGGTCAGCAGGAACCGCCTGGCAGTGGCACGGGTCAGTCCGGTACGCCGTGCGACGTCGGAAAGTGTCATGGCTGGGTGGCGGTCATCGAATGCGGCGATGACCGCCAACCCGCGGGCCAGGGACTGGACGAAGTGCCCACCACCCTCACGCGTGGTTGCCTCAGGACCTTGAGATGCGTCAGGTACCATCAAGCGCGCTCAAGGGCAAAAGGTACGAGCTCCTGGACGGCTTCAACATCACACCCGAACGTCTCCCGGACCACCACTGACCCGTCCCCCTCGATGAGGAACACTGCCTGGTCAGTATAGATGCGAGAGACACACCCCACGCCGGTCAAGGGCATGGTGCACTCCGCCACCAGCTTGGGCTGACCGTTCTTGGCGGTCAGGGTCATCATCACGAACGTCTGCTTGGCACCGGTTGCCAGGTCCATGGCTCCACCCACTGCAGGAATGGCATCGGGTTTGCCCGTGTGCCAGTTGGCCAGGTTCCCGTTGCGGTCCACCTGGAAGGCCCCCAGGACACAACAGTCCAGGTGACCGCCGCGCATCATGGCGAACGAGTCGGCATGATGGAAGTAGGAGCACCCCTCTGTTTCCTTCACGGGGATCTTCCCGGCGTTGATCAGATCCGGATCCACCTCCTCACCGTGTGCCTGCGCCCCCATGCCCAACATTCCGTTCTCCGTGTGGAGAGTGACATCATCCTCCGGAGTCAGGTAGTTGGACACCAAAGTGGGTTGGCCGATGCCCAAGTTCACGTAAGCGCCGGCGGGGATGTCCGCAGCCACCACTTCCGCCAGTTCCTCCGGGCTCAGGGCGCGATCCCGAGTCATGCGAGTCATGCTGTGCTCTCTTTCAATGGTTTCGGTCCGCCTACATGTTGCTGATCGGCCTACATGTTGCTGATCTGCCCACCCGGTACCCGGAATCAGGCCTGGCCCACGGCTGGGGAGTCAATGGCCACCACGGTGTCCACGTAGATGCCCGGGGTGACCACCACCTCGGGGTCCAGCTGGCCGCGCTGCACAATGTTGCTGACCTGCACTATTGAGTGGGTGGCTGCAGCCGCCATGATGGGCCCGAAGTTACGGGCCGTCTTGCGGTAGACCAGGTTCCCGGCAGTGTCTGCGGTGACGGCCTTGGTCAGGGAGAAGTCAGCGGTGATGGGCAATTCCAAGATCTGCATCTTTCCACCCAGCTCACGGACCTCCTTGCCCTCAGCCAGAGGGGTGCCGTAACCGGTGGGCGTGAAGAACGCCCCGATGCCTGCCCCCGCGGCGCGGATGCGTTCGGCAAGGTTGCCTTGGGGCACCACTTCCAGTTCGATCTCACCGGCGTGGTACTTGGCATCAAAGTGATGGGAGTCCGCCTGGCGTGGGAAGGAGCAGATGATCTTCCGGACGCGCCCCAGGCTGATGAGCTTGGCCAACCCAACATCCCCGTTGCCGGCATTGTTGTTGACCACGGTTAGGTCCGTGGCGCCTTGTTCGATCAGGGCATCAATGAGTTCCACCGGCTGACCGGCCACCCCGAACCCACCGATCATCACGGTGGATCCGTTCTTGATGGGTGCCACGGCGGCTGCCGCGGATTCCACGACGTTGAGCATGTTCAGCAGTCCTTCAGTTCGCGTCTTGGTTTTCCAGCACCACGGCAAGGCCTTGACCCACGCCGATGCACAGGGAGGCCACACCCCACCGCTGGTTCTCCGCCTTGAGGCGACGCGCCAGGGTGCCCAGCACCCGGGTGCCGGAGGCTCCCAACGGGTGACCGATGGCAATGGCTCCGCCCCAGGTGTTCACGATCTCCTGATCAATCCCCCATTGGCGGACACAGGCCAGTGACTGTGCCGCGAAAGCCTCGTTGAGCTCCACGGCACCAACCTGGTCCCAGGTGATTCCAGCGCGCCGCAGAGCGATGTTCCCGGCTTCCACGGGGGCCTCCCCAAAGAACTGGGGTTCGTTGGCAGCAGCGCCGCGCCCCGCAATGCGCGCCAGCGGCTCAAGGCCCAGCACGTCACCACCAGCCGCAGAGCCCAGCCAGGCGGCGGAGGCGCCGTCATTCATGGGAGAAGCGTTGCCGGCGGTCACGGTGCCGTTCTCCGCACGGAAGACCGTGCGCAGTCCGCCCAGGGACTCGGCCGTGGAGTCCGGACGGATGGTCTCGTCCCGTGTCACCTCCGTACCCCGTTTGGAGTTGGCGGGAACGCTGACCACCAGGTCCTGGTAGCGGCCCTGATCCCATGCTGCGGCCGCCAGCTGGTGGGACCGTGCGGCGAACTCGTCCTGCTCAGCGCGGGTGATGCCATGCTTCTCCCGCAGTTGTTCAGTGGCCTCTCCCAGAGAAACGGTCCACTCCCCCGGCATCTGTGGGTTCACCAGGCGCCACCCCAGCGTGGAGTTGGCCAGTTTGAGGTCTTGCATGGGGAAGGCTCGTTCGGTTTTCGGAAGGACCCACGGCGCCCGGGACATGGACTCCACACCACCCACCAACATCACATCCGCTTCCTCCACCTCGATCTGGCGGGAGGCGATCATGGCGGCATCCAAAGAGGATCCGCACAGACGGTTCACCGTGGTGCCCGGCACGGAGGTGGGCAAACCTGCCAGCAGGGTGGCCATGCGAGCCACGTTGCGGTTCTCCTCACCGGCACCGTTGGCGTTTCCGAAAATCACCTCATCGATCCGGGCAGGATCCAACTCCGGTGCACGTTCCACCATGGTGCGCACCACCAGGGCGGCCAGGTCATCCGGGCGGTGGCCGGAGAGGGCACCACCGATCTTTGCGAACGGGGTCCGTACGGCGTCGTACAGGTAGGACGAAGTCATGAGGTGCTCTCCTCCTGAGCATCCAGGCGGTCAAAGACCGCGCGGGCATGCGAAAAGGCGTTGTTGGCTGAAGGTACTGACAGATAGATCGCTGACTGGAGCAGAACTTCCTTGATCTGCTCACGCGTCAACCCGTTGCGCAGGGCGGCGCGGACGTGCATTTCGAACTCGCCCCAGTGGCCACCTGCGATCAAGGCGGTCAGTGTGATGGCGCTGCGCATGGGTCGGTCCAGGCCTGGTCGGGTCCAGATCTCCCCCCAGGCGTAGCGGGAGATGAAGTCCTGCCATTCCTCCGTGAACTCGTTCTTGCCTGCTTCCGCTCGGTCCACGTGCTGATCGGACAGCACCTGGCGGCGTACGGCCATGCCGTCTGCGTGGGCTTGGGACTCGGTACGGTCAGGATGTGCACTCACGCCTCGGTCCTCTCCGGCGTTTGCCGCTGATCGGTTCCCTGCGCGGCCAAGATGGTGGCAATCTGCTGGGCCACACGCTCGGGGGCTTCGGCAGGGGGAAGGTGGGCGACGTCGTCGTACTCGACGTATTGGGCACCGGCAATGGCCTGGGCCAGTTCCCGCAGCTGTTCCGGTGGCGTGGCAACGTCCTGCCCACCGGCGACGACGACCACCGGAACCTCAACGTGGGACAGCTGACCGTGGATGTCGAAGCCTGCCAGGGCCTCACACACCTGGGCGTACCCGTGGCGGTCTGCATCCTGGAGATCATGGAGCAAACCGGTGGACACGCCTGCGCCACTGTGGGCATCCCGGGCAATGAACCCTTCTGCGAACCACCGTTTGGCGCTGCCGATCACCTGCGTGGGGGTGCCGGCCTGAGCCACCAGCTCAGCGCGTTCCCGCCAGCCCTCTGGGGTGCCCACCTTCTGAGAGGTGGTGACCAGTACTGCACCCAGGACCCGCTCGGGTGCATCCACCAGCAGCTGCTGCCCCACACAGCCACCCACCGAGCACCCGGCATAAAAGAACGATCGATCTGTTTCTGAGATGTTCTCCCCTGCCAGGACCGTGTCCAGCGCCTGCACAACGCCTTGAGCCAGCTCCGCCATGGTGAACTGCTCGGCAGCCGCAGGGGTCACGCCGTGTCCGGGCAGGTCCCAACCCAGCACGCGGGCCTTGCCTGCCAGTTCACGGGCAACAGGCCCCCACAGGTTGGTCACCGAGGTCCCCAGGGAGGGCCCCACCAGCAGCAACGGCGCAGCAGCCAATCGTGCGCTCTGGGCTGCCGGGCCCTGCTCGGTGGGCTCCCCCAGCCCCACGATGTGAATCTCAGGAACGGCCATGGGTGTCTCCCTCGTGATCTTGGTCTGAACGGTGATGGTCAAGTTCGGTCAATCGATCCAGGGCCCGATCCACCAGAGCGTGGGCCTCACCCACGTACTCACCGGGATCGCACAGCTGGGCAATCACCTGCGCGTCCGCGGCGCCTCCGTCCGGCAGGGGCCGCCCCTTGGTCAGTTCCACCAGACGCTCGATCACGGATGCTGCATCCTGTGGTTCGGTGCTGATGGCCGCCTGAATGGTCTTCTTGGCATCGGCTGGATCTGCCAATGCCGGCGCAAGCTCGGCCACCAGACGTTCAGAGACCAACCCGGGGCCGCTGAGTTCCAGATTGCGCCGCATGGCCTCCGCGTCCACACGTAGACCTTCCGTGAGTTCCCGGGCATGCATGGCAGCAGTTCCGGTCATGGTGAGCAGCTCACGCAGGCTCGGCCACTCGGCGTGCCAGGCTCCCTCCGGACGTTCGTCCACGAAGGCGCCGGCTGCCAGGTAGAGCTGGGCCAGCATCTGCGGAGTGCTCAGCGCGCAACGTTTGATCAACACGGAGAGCACGGGGTTCTGCTTCTGCGGCATGGCAGAGGAGACCCCACGCCCGGGGGCAGTCGGTTCCCGCACCTCCCCGATTTCCGGGCGAGCCAGCACCAGAACGTCGTTGGCTACCATGCCAAGTGCTGCACAACTCTGCGCCACGGCGGAACCGAGCTGCAGAACCGGGCCACGGGCGGTGTGCCACACATGGCCCGCCTGGTCCAGACCGAGCTCAGCGGCCCACGCCTGGTTGAGCCCATCCACGGCAGCCGCACGCTCAGATGCAGGCCGATCCGCAAACAGGGCGGAGGTGCCGGCCAACGTTCCAGCCGCCCCGCCAACGGCCACCGGGAACCTCAGAGCCGCCACGGCCTGCCGGGCATCCAGCACACTGTGCAGCCACCGCGCGCAGCGCAGCCCGAACGTGGAGGGCACCGCGTGCTGGGTCAAGGTCCTGGCCACACAACTGGTGGTGCGGTGCTCAGCGGCCAATTTCCCCAGCGCCTGCAACACCGCATCAAGGTGATCCTGAACAGCGGTCACTGCACGCCGGGCCAGCAGCATGAGAGCCGTGTCCATCACGTCCTGGCTGGTCAAACCACGGTGAACGCTCCCGGCCGCACCAGCATCCACGGCCCGCACTGCTGCGCGCACGTGCCCCAGCAGGTCGATCACGGGGTTGCCGCCCGCTTCTGCTGCAACAGCCACATCTTTGGCGTTGAGCCCTCCGACCCACAACGGACCCGCGACGACGTCGTCCACCACATCCGCATGGGCCTGCGGCACCAAACCGACTACGGCCTGGGCTCGGACCCACGCGGCTTCCACCTCAACAAGACAACGCAGAAAAGCGTCGTCGTCGGTCAGGCTGTGGAAACGGTGCGTTCCGGGCGTCAGAAGGCCGTGGTCAGTCATGGTGCACTCAGATGTGGTGAAGCCGCCCACTCAGGCCGAGTGGTCGAGTCGGTGGTTCGGGTAGGACAGGAAGACCGTTTCACCGTCACCCTCGAGGTGGATGTCGAACTTCAAGGAACCATCCTCCTCACGCTGGGCAATCAGAGTGCGGCGTCGTTGCGGATCCAAGGAGGACAAGACCGGGTCCTGCTCCAGTGCTGCCTGGTCCTCCGGAAGGTAGATCCGGGTGAACAGGCGGTTGAGCAGTCCGCGGGCAAACACCGTCATGGTGATGAACGCTGCCTTGCCATCCTCTGTGGCCCCGGGGTTGACCGTGGTGAAGTCGTAATGGCCCACGTTGTCCACGGCCACCCGGCCGAATCCGGTGAAGGTGTAACCGTCACGCACCAGGGAACCAGGCTCTTGGGAAACCCGCCCCTGCGCGTCTGCCTGCCAGATTTCCAGCATGGAATCGGGCACGGGATCCCCGTGACCGTCATACACGGTGCCATGCAGGCGCACAGCATCTGGGTGGGAGCGATCCACCAGGTTTTCGCCCCCCGGGTAGGGCAGGGCGAACCCGTAGAACGGTCCGATGGTCTGACCGGGGGTGGGAATCAACCGCTCACCCGGTGCAGTGGTCGAGGTGTTGGTGTGCTGCTCAGACATCGGTGTCCTCCTCCGTGGGCGTGCGGTGCGAACCGGTCAGCACGATGTCACAGGTGTAGCCCAGGGACCATTCGTGTTCAGAGGCGTCATGGTCGTAGTTGGCCACCAAACGCTCGCGGGCCTTGGGATCCACGATCGCCTGGTAAATCGGGTCCAGATCAAACAGCGGGTCACCGGGGAAGTACATCTGGGTGATCATCCGCTGCGTGAAATCCGTGCCGAACAGGGAGAAGTGGATGTGCGCCGGACGCCACGCGTTGTGGTGGTTCTTCCACGGGTACGGACCGGGCTTGATGGTGGTGAACGAATAATTGCCGTCCGCATCCGTCAGGCACCGCCCCACCCCGGTGAAATTGGGATCGATGGGCGCGGGGTGTTGATCGCGCTTGTGGATGTAGCGCCCGGCTGCGTTGGCCTGCCAGATTTCCACCAACTGATTGCGCACGGGGCGACCGTCACCATCAAGCACGCGACCACGCACGGTCATGCGCTCGCCGATGGGCTCACCACCACCTTGGATGGTCAGATCAGCTTCCAACGCATGGACGTCCCGCTGGCCGAAGGCCGGTGCCCACAGCTCAATGGTCTCCGGATCTGCGTGGTGAAGGTCCTTGGTGGGGTGGCGCAGGATGGAACTGCGATACGGCGGATAGTCGATTCGAGGCTGCGTCTCCAGCACGCCTGACGCGGCGTAGCTGCGCTGGATCTCCTGCATGTCAGCAGAGATCTCCGCTTGAGAGTTCGCGGCGGCATCCGATGAAACAACGGGTTCAGCCATGATCATCTCCTTCGGTGTTGCTCAAGCGCCGCTGTGCGGCCACTTGTCAGGGACGTACCGGTGTTCCCGCCCACAGGCGGCTGCTGCCACTCGTCGTCGGCCCTGATCGACTGATACGAGAATAGCGCAGATCACACGCATTGCGAACACTTGTACGCAATGCGCACAAATTTGTCAGTCCTGCCACCCCGTGTAGCACTCGGAGAAGTACGCACGTCCGCGCTCCGAGTCCGTGATGGAGCGCAGTTCTCCACGACGACGCTTCTGGGCAAACGGGTTTTCATCCTGGCGGGTGTGCATCATGTTGGTGGCCCAGTAGGAGAAGTTCTGCGCCTTCCAGACCCGCTCCAGCGCCTTGGCGGAGTAGCCCGCCAGCCCGGATTCATCACCGTCACGCAACCATGCCACCAGTGCCGGCGCCAGCACACGTACGTCACAGAACGCCAGGTTCAGCCCCTTGGCGCCAGTCGGCGGAACCGTGTGGCCGGCGTCCCCAACCAACACCAGATTGTGATGGCGCAGGGGTTCACAGACGTAGGAGCGGAACTTCAGAACGGTCTTGTCAAAGATCCGCCCCTCCTTGAGCTCAAAGCCATCAGGACCCTGCATGCACTCCTGCAGTCGCGCCCAGATCTGCTCATCCGTCCAGTCATCCGCGTTGGTCTCCGGATCGCACTGGAAGTACATCCGCTGCACCGTGTCCGAGCGCTGGGAGATCAAGGCGAAACCGGCATCGGAGTTGGCGTAGATCAGTTCCGGCCAGCTGGGAGGTGCTTCACACAGGATTCCGAACCAGGCGAACGGGTATTCCATGAAGTTGTCCGTCCGCACCTCCTCCGGGATCAACTGGCGGCACATGGAGCGCGACCCGTCTGCCCCGACCACGATCTGGGCTTGGATCTCCCGGCCCGTACCCTCAGCGTCTGTGAACGTGATCCGCGGGGAATCGGTCTCGATTCCGCGCACCGCCGTGTCTGCAACGGACCAGAACACCACTCCCCCGTCACGCTCCCGCGCCTGAGCCAGATCCCAGAAGACCTCGTTCTGCGGGTACAACCACACGGACTGCCCCACGGCGTCCTGGAAGTCGATGTGGTGGTTTTCACCGTCGTAACGCAAAGTGGTCCCACGGTGCTCGTGACCTTCCGTGAGGACACGCCCCTGAACGCCGGTCTCCGTGAGCATCCGCACGCTGGCGGCTTCCAAAATGCCGGCGCGGTGGGTGTTGCGGATGGTCTCCGGATCGCGGGTCTCCACCACCACGGACTCGATTCCTTCCCGAGCCAACAAGTGGGAGAGCATCAGGCCTGCAGGCCCGCCACCCACAATGCCCACCTGAGTCTGGATTGTTTGACCTGGGGTGTGCTGAACCATCCCGCTGACCTCCTGAACGCCTACCGAACAACTGTGCGCTCAGTGTGACACCTGGCTATGACAGGGCCCACAGACATCCTGTTCAATGGGATTTCACCGCAGTGCAAGCGATCACACCGGCCGCCCGTTGCGTTTCAGCGTCCGTTCCACACCGTGGGCTGCTGCCCGCAGCACCTGGACGGTGACCTCCGCATCCACGGAGACCTCTGCCCGGTCCAGTACCGCCCCCAGGCCCGACACCACGTCTCCCCGGTGGTTGCGCACAGGCACGGCAATGGCTGTCCGGTCTGGTTCCACGTTGCCCGTTTGGACCGTGTGGCCCACCGACCGAATGGCAGCCAGGATGCGTTCCAGCTGTGTGACCGTGCCCTGCGGAATGCTCTCCTGAGCCGCGTGAAGGTCCCGGAGGCACCCCTCAACGGGCCTGGGGATCCATCCAGGCCAGCAGGATCAGCCCCACCGCTGAGACGTGCAACGGCAGTCTCCCCGCAACACCGGAACTGATGCTGCGCGCACCTCGGGCGGAAAGCCGCTGGAGGATCAAGACCTCCCTGCCCTGGCGCCGGCCCAATTGAATGTGTTGTCCCAGCACGGCGTGGGCGTCCTGCATGAACGGCGTGGCAACAGCCGCCAAGGAAGATTCCTGGGCCGACCGGGTGGACAGTTCCCACAGCCGTGTTCCCACCACGTAGGCCCCGCCGTCACGCTCCAACCACCCACGTTGGGCCAGCTCCCCGCACAGCCGGTGGGCGGTGCTGCTGGGCAGACCACTGCCGTCTGCCACCTCGGCTGCCGTCAGCCGCGGGCGATGCGCCGTGAACACCGCCAGAATCTTGTCCACGCGCTCAATCACGGTTTCGCCACTGCGGGAATTGGCCATGAAAGCATTCTCCCGCACGACGACGGCGCCCTCAGCCGCCCACCGTGAAATTCCGACTGGTTCCCGTCACCGACTGGTAGGTGCCAATGGCCGTCTTTCGATTGCCGGTGTAGACAAAGCGGTAGGTTCCTGCAGCACCCTGCGGTACGGTCCAGGACAAGGTCACCCGGGAGACCCCCAGACCGCGGTCCTGCCATTCAAAGCGGGTGTCGAAGTCCTGGTCGTCGCGCACCCGAACCCAGGC
The DNA here is from genome assembly GCF_000800955.1 of Kocuria sp. ZOR0020. Taxonomy (NCBI): domain Bacteria; kingdom Bacillati; phylum Actinomycetota; class Actinomycetes; order Micrococcales; family Micrococcaceae; genus Kocuria; species Kocuria sp. ZOR0020. The sequence continues at coordinate 12,216 of NZ_JROX01000119.1, read as the reverse complement.
CCCGGCGTCGTTGCGCTCCACAGCCATGTACGTGTTGCCGCGGCGTTGATCGTTGTTGGGGTGGGCCCCCACGAACCGCGCCCGCACTGTGGCGCCCGGGCCAACATTGGTGGGCTGCTCAATCACCTGACCGAACCACCGTCCGAATTCCGGAAGGTCCGTGGGAGGTTCACCCTGCAAGGAGGGCAGTGCAGTCCAGGACTTGTCCGGCGGCATGGACCCCAGACTCACAGGCGCCCCGTTCACCACTGCACGGCCCAACTGATCCAGAACCTGACAAAAAGCGCCGGCGCTGTGGCGTCCGTAGATGGTGGCAGCGCCCTCGTACTGCTGGGAATCGTACTCATCCGGTGTGGTCACGTAATGGGTGTAGGCGTTGCACGTGCCGTGCACCAGGACATCTGCCTCCTGAGCCCCGGTGGCGGCTGCAACGGCCCGGCGGTACAGCACCCCGGTGGCCGCAGTCATCTCACCCGGCATGGCCGCAATCCAATACTTGCCCAGTCGGATCAGCTGAACGGGAACCTGCTGCTGGACCCAATCCATGGCGCCCACGGACAGCAGACAAACCTTGGGCGACTGCACGGCGGCGTCAAAACGATCCACCCGGTAGCGCCAGGCCTGCAGTGTGGAAAGCAACGGGTTGCCACCCAGACCTTCACTGAAGATGGAGACTCCCCCGCCGTCTTCTGTGCTTCCGGCGGCGAAAGCTGTGCCCAGGCTGGCCCATCCCGTGCGCTCGGTTCGGCCCGTTCCGGAGAACTCCGGACGGATGGCGTAACCGCGCATGTCCACGTAGGTGATGCGCGCTTCCACACCGCTGCCCACCGGATCTCCGGCGGAGCCCAACTGTGAGCGCACCGCATCAGCCTGCCGGGCGCCGATGATCCTCATGTTCTCGAACTGGTCAGAGGTGGGACCCTGTCCCGGTGCCAAGTTCAGGTTGGGAGTGATGTCACCCGAGTTGGCATTGGCAAAAGCAGCCACGAACGCCGGGCGGGACCGACTCATCAGATCCACACCGTGGTCCAGACGTTCCAAGGCGTACTGCGCGTAGCCCTTGTTGTCCCCGGAGATCAACCGGTTGGTGTTCATCAGGGAGGTGGAGTGCGTGGCAAACCAGTTGATGACCGCGTCCGTGCGGCCGTCCCGCTCGAACCGCAAGGTCACGGAGGCTGGATCAATCCCACCCGGCAGAGCGGATTGCAGCTCCACGGGATTGCGTTGAAAGGCCACTGACGAACGATTCACGCCGGCATCCGTCAGCTCTGATCGGCTCACGCGCAGATGCCCTGGGGCCTTGTCCGCATCCGCGGCCAGAACAGCCTGAACCATGGCATCCACCTGGGCCTCAAAGCTGCGCCGGTGGAAACCCCATGTGGTGACATTGTGCAACTGGTCATGCGTGGCGCCACCGGGAGTGGCATGGGTGTGGGTGCTGGAGATGACCACCTGCGCCTGAGACCAACGCCCGGGTGCCCGCCGGCCGAGTCGACTGAGCACAGCTTGACGAACGGCGTTGGACGGGGAAAGCACCTCCGCCACCACGATTGCCACGTGTTCCCCGGTGCTCTGGTCCTCGATCACGAAAGCGCGTGCCCGTTGGCGCATGTGCACCCCACGGCCTGTTTGCTGGGTGTCTCCGTAGCCGAAGAACCCCACACCACCGGCCGGTCCCGTGCAGTCCGTGACTGCACGGCCGATCAAGAAGGTGGCGTCACCGCCCCACTGGGCGGGAGCAGCCTGCGCAGCCGTGAATCCGGAGGCCGTGGTGGCTGCCCCTGCCGTGGCAGCTGCCATGACTCCCAGCACACCCCACTGGCCCACTTGTCTGCGGGTGGGCTGCGGGTCGACACCATCCCCCTGATTCAGGTGGCCCGCGTGGGGTCCGGCAACGCCGTCACATTCAACCGAAGGAACGTTCCATGTTGTTTCGGCCCTACGAAATGCGCGCGCGTTCATGGGCATCACGGTAGACCCGGAACCCTGCCTTGGATGCAGGTGAATCCGCATTGTCCGCACACGAGGGGACAGCAGAAAAGGTGAGGGCCCCTCCCCCGCAGCAACGGGGAAAGGGCCCTCACCTGGGCTGATCAAGCATCAGCCGTAGTCACTGTCGTCAGTGACGCAATCACGCTCAGTTGGCGCCGAAGTCGTAGTCCTCCAACGGGATGGCCTGGAACTCAGAACCCAACCCGGAGTTCTCCTCCGCGTACGAGAAGTCCGCGTAGGCACCGGAATCGGTGAACAGAGTCGCCTTGGCCTCTTCCGTGGGCTCAACGCTCACGTTGTTGTAACGAGCCAAACCGGTACCGACCGGGATCAACTTACCGATGATCACGTTCTCCTTCAGGCCCACCAGCGGATCCGACTTGGCTTCCATGGCAGCCTGGGTCAGAACACGAGTGGTCTCCTGGAAGGACGCCGCCGAGAGCCAGGAATCCGTGGCCAAGGAAGCCTTGGTGATACCCATCAGCTCGGGACGGCCCGCGGCCGGACGCTGCTGCTCGGACACAGCCTTGAGGTTGGCCTCGCGGTAGCGCACGTCATCCACCAACTCACCCGGGAGCAGATCGGTGTCACCCGACTCGATCACGGTGTTGCGGCGCAGCATCTGGCGGACGATGACCTCCACGTGCTTGTCGTGAATGCCCACACCCTGGGAGCGGTACACGCCCTGGACCTCATCCACCAAGTGCTTCTGTGCAGCGCGGCGGCCACGGATGCGCAGGACCTCCTTGGGGTCCACGGCACCGGCCACAAGCTGCTGGCCGACCTCCACGTGATCACCATCAGCAATCAGCATCTTGGCGCGGCGCAGCACCGGGTAAGCGAACTCCTCGTCCCCGTTGTCCGGAGTGACCACAACGCGCACACCCTTGTCGGTGTCCTCGATGTTCACACGGCCGGCCACCTCAGAGATCGGAGCCACGCCCTTGGGGGTACGGGCCTCGAAGAGCTCCTGGATACGGGGCAGACCCTGGGTGATGTCACCGTCAGAGGAAGCCACACCACCGGTGTGGAAGGTACGCATGGTCAGCTGGGTACCGGGCTCACCGATCGACTGCGCGGCAATGATGCCCACGGCCTCGCCGATGTCCACGAGCTTGTTGGTGGCCAAGGAACGGCCGTAGCAAGCAGCACAAACACCCACGGCGGACTCACAGGTCAGCACCGAGCGCACACGAACCTCGTCCACGCCGGCGTTGAACAGGGAGGCGATCAAGGCATCCGAGATGTCAGCACCGGCTTCTGCCAGCACCTCACCGTTGGCATCGGCGACGTCGATGGCCACCACACGACCGTGCACGGTGTTCTCGACCTCTTCGTGCAGCACACGGGCGCCGTTTTCCTCAACCGCCAGGGGCAGAGTCAAACCACGATCCGTGCCACAGTCCGCCTCACGGACAATGACGTCCTGGGACACGTCCACCAGACGACGAGTCAGGTAACCCGAGTTGGCGGTACGCAAAGCGGTGTCAGCCAGACCCTTACGGGCACCGTGCGTGGCGATGAAGTACTCCAGAACCGACAGGCCCTCACGGTAGGAGGACTTGATGGGACGGGGCATGATCTCGCCCTTGGGGTTGGCCACCAGACCACGGATACCCGCGATCTGACGGACCTGCATCCAGTTACCACGTGCACCGGAGGAAACCATGCGGTTGATGGTGTTCAACTCGCCCAGGTTCTCCCGCATGGCCTCGGCAACCTCATCGGTGGCCTTGGTCCAGATGTCGATCAACTCGGAGCGGCGCTCGTCGTCGTCGATCAAACCGGTGTCGTACTGGCCCTGGATCTTGGCGGCCTGAGACTCGTAACCCTCCATGATGCCGGGCTTGGCGGGAGGCGTGGCGATGTCGGAGATCGCCACGGTGATCCCGGACCAAGCGGCCCAGTAGAAGCCTGCGTCCTTGAGGTTGTCCAGGGTCTGGGCAACCACACCCATGGGGTAGGTTTCGGCAAGGTCGTTGACCAGCTTGGACAGGAACTTCTTGTCCGCAACGCCTTCAACCCACTGGTAGTCGGCCGGCAGCTGCTGGTTGAAGATCACACGACCGAGCGTGGTCTCCAGCGTGACAGCATCGCCCTGCTCGTAACCCTCAGGAGCAACCCAACCGGCGTACGGCACAAAGTCGTTGACCACGATCTTGGCCTTGGCGTTGAGGTGCAGCTTGTGGGCATCGAAAGCCATGATGGCCTCAGCCACCGAGGAGTAGCTGGTACCCGTACCGACCTCATCGGCACGCTCGGTGGTCAGGTGGTACAGACCGATGATCATGTCCTGCGACGGCAGGGCGATCGGCTTGCCGTCCGAGGGCTTCAGGATGTTGTTGGAGGACAGCATCAGGATGCGGGCCTCGGCCTGGGCCTCCGGGGACAGGGGCAGGTGCACAGCCATCTGGTCACCGTCGAAGTCGGCGTTGAACGCCGAGCAGACCAACGGGTGCAGCTGGATGGCCTTGCCCTCCACCAACTGGGGCTCAAAGGCCTGGATGCCCAGACGGTGCAGGGTTGGTGCACGGTTGAGCAGCACCGGGTGCTCGGTGATGACCTCTTCCAGCACGTCCCACACCTGCGGGCGGTAACGCTCCACCATCCGCTTGGCGGACTTGATGTTCTGAGCGTGGTTGAGATCCACCAGGCGCTTCATCACGAAAGGCTTGAACAGCTCCAGAGCCATCTGCTTGGGCAGACCGGCCTGGTGCAGCTTCAGCTGCGGACCCACCACGATGACCGAACGGCCCGAGTAGTCCACACGCTTGCCCAACAGGTTCTGACGGAAGCGGCCCTGCTTGCCCTTGAGCATGTCGGAGAGCGACTTCAGCGCACGGTTGCCGGGTCCGGTGACCGGGCGGCCCCGACGGCCGTTGTCGAACAGGGAGTCCACGGCCTCCTGCAGCATGCGCTTCTCGTTGTTCACGATGATCTCGGGAGCACCCAGATCCAGCAGACGCTTCAGGCGGTTGTTGCGGTTGATCACACGACGGTAGAGGTCGTTCAGGTCGGAGGTGGCAAAGCGGCCACCGTCCAGCTGCACCATGGGGCGCAGTTCCGGCGGGATCACCGGAACTGCGTCCAGGACCATGCCCAGCGGGGAGTTGTCCGTGGTCAGGAAGGCGTTGACCACCTTCAGGCGCTTGAGCGCACGGGACTTCCGCTGACCCTTGCCGGTGGCGATGATCTCCCGCAGGGTCTCTGCCTCACCAGCCAGGTCAAAGGTCTCCAGGCGCTTTTTGATCGCCTCGGCACCCATGGAGCCCTCAAAGTACATGCCGTAGCGGTCCACCATCTGGCGGTACAGGGCCTCGTCACCCTCAAGGTCGTTGACCTTCAGGTTCTTGAACCGGTCCCACACACGCTCCAGGGCCTCGACCTCACGGTCGGCGCGCTTGCGCACGTTGGCCATCTGGCGGTCTGCGGCGTCACGCAGCTTGCGCTTCTCAGCGGCCTTGCCGCCCTCGGCCTCAACCGTGGCCAGATCCTGCTCCAGGTCACCGGCGATGGCCACGACGTCGGAATCGCGCTGGTCCTCCAGGGCCTTTTTCTCACGGTCGATGGCAGCCTGCAAGTTGGGGAGGTCGTCGTGACGAGCCTCCTCGTCCACCTTGGTGATCATGTAGGCGGCAAAGTAGATGACCTTCTCCAGGTCCTTCGGCGCCAGATCCAGCAGGTAGCCCAAACGGGAGGGAACACCCTTGAAGTACCAGATGTGGGTCACAGGAGCTGCCAGCTCGATGTGGCCCATGCGCTCACGACGCACCTTGGCACGGGTCACCTCAACGCCGCAGCGCTCACAGATGATGCCCTTGTAGCGCACGCGCTTGTACTTGCCGCAGTAGCACTCCCAGTCACGGGTGGGGCCAAAGATCTTCTCGCAGAACAGGCCGTCCTTCTCCGGCTTGAGCGTGCGGTAGTTGATCGTCTCGGGCTTCTTGACCTCGCCGAAGGACCAGCTACGGATCTGGTCGGCCGTGGCCAGGCCGATCCGCATGAGGTTGAGTGAAGAATCGTTGGACATAAGGATCCTTGATCTCTTTCTGTGAATTCTTCTTGAAATCTTGTCTGGATGAAGTCGGTGGGGTGACCCGCCGTCGTCGTCACTGACTCAGTGCACAACGACGACGGCGGCTCACCCGGGCGCAGGCGCCGGCTCAGACCTCTTCGACCGAGCTGGGCTCGGAGTGGGAGAGGTCGATGCCGAGCTCCTCGGCTGCGCGGAAGACCTCGTCATCCGCATCGCGCATCTCAATGGTCTGGCCGTCGGCCGAGAGGACCTCGACGTTCAGGCACAGGGACTTCATTTCCTTGATCAGGACCTTGAAGGATTCGGGGACACCCGGTTCGGGGATGTTCTCGCCCTTCACGATCGCCTCGTAGACCTTCACGCGCCCGTGAACGTCATCGGACTTGACCGTCAGGATCTCCTGCAGCGTGTAAGCGGCGCCGTAAGCCTCCAGGGCCCAGACCTCCATCTCACCAAAACGCTGACCGCCGAACTGAGCCTTACCGCCCAGCGGCTGCTGGGTGATCATGGAGTACGGACCGGTGGAACGGGCGTGAATCTTGTCGTCCACCAGGTGGTGCAACTTCAAGATGTACTGGTAACCGACCGAGATCGGGTCCGGGAACGGCTCACCGGAACGGCCGTCGAACAGCTGGGCCTTTCCCGTGTGGTTGATCAGACGATCCCCGTCACGGGTGGTGTTGGAGTGATCCAGCAGGTCGAAGATCTCGTCCTCGCGGGCACCATCGAACACCGGGGTGGCCACGTTGACCTGTCCCGTGGACTTGGGGAAGTTGGTCAGACGATCCAGCCACTCGGGGTTTCCCTCGATCTCCCAGCCCTGCTTGGCCAACCAACCGGTGTGAACCTCGAGCACCTGGCCCAGGTTCATACGGCCGGGCACACCCAGCGGGTTCAGGATCACGTCAACGGGGGTTCCGTCAGCCAGGAACGGCATGTCCTCGACCGGCAGGATCTTGGAGATCACACCCTTGTTGCCGTGACGGCCGGCCAGCTTGTCGCCGTCCGTGATCTTGCGCTTCTGCGCCACGTACACACGCACAACCTGGTTGACACCTGCGGGGAGATCATCGCCGTCGTCATCGCGGTCGAACACGCGCACGCCGATCACGGTTCCGGACTCGCCGTGGGGCACCTTCAGGGAGGTGTCACGAACCTCGCGGGACTTCTCACCGAAGATGGCGCGCAGCAGGCGCTCCTCCGGGGTCAGCTCGGTTTCACCCTTGGGGGTCACCTTGCCCACCAGGATGTCACCGGCCTGGACCTCGGCACCGATGTGGATGATGCCGCGCTCGTCCAGTGCGGAGAGCACTTCCTCGGAGACGTTCGGGATGTCACGGGTGATTTCCTCGGCACCGAGCTTGGTGTCGCGGGCATCGATCTCGTGCTCCTCGATGTGGATCGAGGTCAGGACGTCGTCGGAGACCATGCGCTGGGAGAGGATGATGGCGTCCTCGTAGTTGAGGCCCTCCCAGGACATGTAGGCAACCAGCAGGTTCTTGCCCAGCGCCAACTCACCGTGATCGGTGGAGGGACCATCGGCGATGACCGTACGGTTCTCCACGCGGTCATCCTCGGAGACGATCACACGCTGGTTGTAGGTGTTGCCCGGGTTGGAGCGGACGAACTTGCCCACCACGTAGTCCTTGGTGGTGCCGTCGTCATTGGCCACGGTCACGTGGTCGGCGGCGACCTCGGTCACAACACCCGGCTTGACGGCCAGCACAGAATCGCCAGCGTCCATGGCGGCAAAGCGCTCCATGCCCGTGCCCACCAGCGGGGCCTCGGTCACCAACAGCGGCACAGCCTGGCGCTGCATGTTGGCACCCATCAGGGCTCGGTTGGCGTCGTCGTGCTCCAGGTACGGAATCAGGGCCGTGGCCACGGAGACCATCTGGCGCGGGGAAACGTCCATGAACTCGACGTCACCGGGCTCAACCAGCACGGCTTCACCGGAACCGTCAGCGGCACGGGCCAGTACGGCGTCCTCGGCAAAGCGGAGGTCGTCGGTCAGCGGAGCGTTGGCCTGGGCGATCACGGCGCCGCGCTCGTCATCGGCGGTCAGGTACACGACGTCGTCGGTCACCACACCGTCCATCACGCGACGGTACGGGGTCTCGATGAAACCGAACGGGTTGATCCGCGCGTAGGTTGCCAACGAGCCGATCAGGCCGATGTTGGAGCCTTCAGGGGTTTCGATCGGGCACATACGGCCGTAGTGCGACGGGTGGACGTCACGGACCTCCATGCCGGCGCGGTCACGGGAGAGACCACCCGGGCCCAGCGCGGAGAGACGGCGCTTGTGCGTCAAACCGGCCAGCGGGTTGTTCTGGTCCATGAACTGGGACAGCTGGGATGTACCGAAGAACTCCTTGATCGCAGCCACCACGGGGCGGATGTTGATCAGGGTCTGCGGGGTGATGGCCTCGACGTCCTGCGTGGTCATGCGCTCACGCACCACACGCTCCATACGGGACAGGCCCGTACGAATCTGGTTCTCGATCAGCTCACCCACGGCACGGATACGACGGTTGCCGAAGTGGTCGATGTCATCGACGTCGATTCGGATCTCGCGTGCCTCGCCGTCGCGGACACCCTGGATGGAGTCGCCACCGGCGTGCAGGGTGACCAGGTAACGGATCATGGCCACGATGTCCTCGATGGAGAGCACCGAGGCATCGGGGTCGTCAAAGCCCTTGTCGATACCGAGCTTGCGGTTGATCTTGTAGCGCCCGACCTTGGCCAGGTCATAACGCTTGGGGTTGAAGTACATGTTGTCCAGCAACTGCTGGGCAGCATCAACCGTGGGCGGCTCACCCGGACGCAGCTTGCGGTAGATGTCCAGCAGGGCATCCTCGCGGGTCTCCGTGGTGTCCTTCTCCAAGGTGGCACGGATGGAGTCGAACTCGCCGAACTCTTCCAGGATCTTGGACTCGGTCCAGCCCAGGGCCTTGAGCAGAACGGTCACGGACTGCTTGCGCTTGCGGTCCAGACGCACGCCCACCTGATCGCGCTTGTCGATCTCGAGCTCGAACCATGCACCGCGGGACGGGATGATCTTGGCGGAGAAGATGTCCTTGTCCGAGTTCCGGTCCTGGCCCTTTTCAAAGTAGGCACCCGGGGAACGCACCAGCTGGGAGACAACAACACGCTCGGTGCCGTTGATCACAAACGTGCCCTTGTCCGTCATGAGCGGGAAGTCGCCCATGAACACGGTCTGCTGCTTGATCTCACCGGTGGTGTTGTTCATGAACTCGGCCTTCACGTACAGCGGGGCCGAGTAGGTGGCGTCACGGTCCTTGCATTCTTCGACCGTGTACTTGGGGTCGTAGAACTCGGGCTCGGTGAAGGAGAGGGACATGGTGCCCTGGAAGTCTTCGATCGGAGAGATCTCCTCGAAGATGTCTGACAGCCCGGAGGTGGTGGGAACACCGGTCTGGCCGGCTTCCTGTACCTGGCGCAGGCGCTCCTGCCACTTCTCGTTGCCGACCAGACGGTCAAAGCTGTCGGTCTGCAGCGCCAGGAGGTTGGGGACCTCCAGGGGCTCGTGAATCTTTGCGAAAGAGACACGACGCGGGGTGTTGTTCCCTGTCGTGTTTGCGGTGACGGACGAATCGGTGCTCGAGGCGACCAAGATGAGATTCCTTCCACAGATCTGCAAGTGAATCGCGCGGTTCCCGTCCGATGTGACGGTCTCATCAACTCCGGCTCAACGATGCACCGGACCAGGGGTCTCAGTGACGCTGACTAGGGGGAAGTACGGGGTTGATGGTTCCGAAGGGGCGCCCACCGCTATATGAAGGCACGCTGAAATCAGGGACGACGCAAAGATCCAGAATAGGCCACAGAACGCGCCGTGTCCACCACCAGATGGAACTTTCTGCTAGTCTCTCGCGCCCGTCGTCGCCGCCGGCCACCCCACCCCACCCGCCGAGCAGTGGGTTGTGCCGCCCATCAGGGCTCATGGGCGGCACAAGTCACTGCTCGGCCGAGATCACCGGTACAAGTCGCGGCTCGGCGGGGAAGAACGGCACAAACGAACGAACCCCGTGCACCTGAAGTGCACGGGGTTCGTTCAGCAAGATGCGGCTCAAGCCGCGGAACTCACTTGAGGGTGACGGTTGCGCCAGCGGCCTCGAGCTGCTCCTTGGCCTTCTCGGCGTCCTCCTTGGAGGCACCTTCCAGGACCGGCTTGGGAGCGCCGTCGACGAGGTCCTTGGCCTCCTTCAGGCCGAGGGAGGTCAGGGCGCGCACCTCCTTGATGACGCCGATCTTCTTGTCGCCGGCAGCCTCGAGGACGACGTCGAATTCGGTCTGCTCTTCAGCAGCGGCCTCGCCGCCGGCAGCCGGAGCGCCAGCAACAGCAACAGCAGCCGGAGCGGCAGCGGTGACGTCGAAGGTCTCCTCGAAGGCCTTCACGAACTCGGAGAGCTCAATGAGGGAGAGCTCCTTGAAAGCGTCAATCAGTTCCTCGGTGGAAAGCTTTGCCATGGTGATGGCTCCTTCTTGGTTTGAGTCTGCGTCCGTACCCGTGGTGGGTGATGGACCGTTCAGATCTGGGGTCTTGCGGTGTGTGGGACGTCAGAGACGTCAGGCAGCCTCGCCGGTCTCCTCGACCTTGGCGCGCAGGGCCTCGGCCGTGCGGACCGTCTTGGACAGCGGGGCCTGGAACAGTGCGGCAGCCTTGGACAGCGATGCCTGTGCGGCACCGGCAACCTTGGCCAGCAGAACCTCGCGGGACTCGAGGTCCGCAAGCTTCTTGATTCCGTCTTCATCAAGTGCGGCGCCATCCATGTAGCCGCCCTTGAGGATCAGTTCCGGGTTTTCCTTGGCAAAGTCACGCAGGGACTTGGCGACGGCGACCGGGTCACCGGCAACGAACGCGATGGCTGAGGGGCCGTTGAGCTTGCCCTCGAACGCGTCGATGCCGACTTCCTGGGCGGCGATGCCGGCCAGCGTGTTCTTCACCACGGCGTACTCGGCTTCTTCACCGAGTGCGCGGCGCAGCTGCTTGAGCTGAGCCACCGAGAGACCGCGGTATTCGGTCAGCACAGCAGCATTGGAAGCAGAGAACTGCTCCTTGAGCTCTGCTACCGCGGCGGCCTTTTCCGGGTTCGCCATGGCACTCCTTTCCTGGTGGGCCGGTCGCATCCGTGCGAATCCCAACAAAAAACGCCCCGGCAGGAGCCAGGGCGTTGAGGCACACACTTGACATGGAGATCAAGCACGAACAGAAACGTTCAGGACACCTGCGTTGGACGCCCTTGTGGGCTCTTACGGCGGTTCCTCACGTGTGCACCAGGTGTGCTGCAGACATGATGAACCACGACCGACGGTCTTTGGATGTCTCAAGAGTAACCGCCATGTGCGCGCCACGCAACTTGATGTGAGGCAACCGGCTTGAGATGCGTCACCTGGCACCGCCGATCAGCCGCAAAAAGGCCGAATCACGACGACGACGGCACAGGCCGCCCATGTCTCATTCGATGCCGACTCGGCGTGACCAGACGGCCGAACGGCCCAGGGTCTGGGCTCCCAACCTGCGGTTGACCCAGTTCATCCGGATGTTGCCGCTGTGTGTCCACACGTAGATGGAATGCACGTTGGGTGTCTGCCGTTCGAGTGCCGCCAGGTTGGCCAACTTCAGGCGCAACCCCAGCCTGCGGCCCCGGTGGTCCCGCAGCACCACGGTTTCGTCCTGGAAGCAGATGCTGGCATCAGGGCCCGGCAGCACAACCTCGGTCATGCCCACCAGCTCTCTACTCGGCACGTGTTCCACCACGGACATCAGGGAGATGTCCCCGTTCTCCTCCCGCAGCGCCTCCGTGCGACGCACGCGGTCTGCATCCCACGGCTCCTCCGCCCACAACCGCGGCGGCACGAACGAGTCCGACGGGATGCGTTCATGGAGCTTGGCCAGGGAGTCCAACCAGTTCTGAGGTGCTGCACCCATCCAGGTGTGGATGCGGTAGTCCTCAGCGCCTGGATGCGATTCGACTTCAGAACTCAGGCGCTCATGCTCGTGTGGGTCCAGCGGCACGCGGATGCGGCTGACGTCACTGACGGTCTGCAGTTCATAGCCGAACCTGACGGCGAACCGTGTCTGGCGGTTGGCCACCGGCAAGCGCCCCGACCCGTCAGCTGCTGAAATCCAGGCATCAGGATCAATGATCGGCAAGGCACCCGTG
>NZ_JROX01000118.1:0-14695 GCF_000800955.1 Kocuria sp. ZOR0020 | reverse complement strand
ACCCCGGTGGGCGTCCATGGCCTGGCCGAAAAGTTCCTGGGTGGCTTTCCCGTCCAACATCGCTTGCGCGCAAGCCACCGCCTCCGGAGTCAGAGCGCGCAGGCACTCGGTCCGACCGGCCCGGAATTCCCGCATGTCAACGGATTCGTACACACTCCGGACACAGCCAAAGGTCGCCAACTGGGCGTAGGTCAGCAGCAACTGCTGCACGGCGTCCTGGCTCACCTTCACATCCAGGGAACTCAGATCAGGTGCCGGCACCGTGACGTCGTGAACCATGAGCTCCGCGCTGACCTGTGTGTAGTCCGCAACCAGAGCGCGCAGTTTGTCCCGGAAACCAGCAGTCATCTCCCAATGCAGCTCCTGGCACGACGACGCCGCCGCTGCAGCACTGTCTTCTGCCGGAACTTCCAACTGCTGCATGCGATCCACCGCGGCGCGCACGGTGGCACCATCAGCTCCACTGTGCTCAAAGTGAATGCCGATCCACTCCGAGTGCAGGTCCAACTGGTAGCTCACAGGCTTGTACGCCCAGGCGTGCCCCGGCGCGAATGCCAGGGACCGTAGGCGATCAACATCTGTTTGGTCTGCAGACTGTTGGGGGTCATTGAGGAGGTCGACCACAAACACCATCTCTGTCAGCCGCTGATAGACCCGCTCATTGGCACGGTTCTGCAGCAACTCCTCCAAGAGTCCGGCGGCAGTCTGACTACCCAGATAGGACACATCCACAAAGGATTCCCCTGCTACTGCCTCGTCCGGGTCAGCGTCGGCAGTGGCTTCCAGCAACTGAGTCAGCATGCTGGTGATGGTGGACGGCGGGAGGGCTGCGCCGTCGTCGTCCGTGATGGGCGTGGTGTACAGGCGCCCGTTGAGGAGCAACCCGATGTGGGCTTGGTCCGGTGAAACCTCCGGGCGGCGCAGTTCATCGCAGTCCGGCAGGGGGTGGCGAATGCCGGGACCCAGGACCTGCCACTGATCCATGTCCAGGTGGTGACCGCGGGGATCCACCTCCTGGGGTGTCTGTCCGCGCAGTTGCTGAAGGTGAACGTGAGCTGCACGGTGAAGGAAGTCCGCGGCGCGCTCGATGCCGGGCGTTTTGGGGAAGCCCTCCAGTTGAAAGGCAACGCTGGTGGTCAGCGGCAGGGGTGTGCGAGTGGTCAGGTAGCTTGTGCGCCACTGACGGGACACGTAACTGTTGCCGGATGCGGACTCGCTGTGTGCAAAGTCCACCAGGCGCCGCTGCAATTGCTCCGCCGGGCCTTTCAGAAAGGCGCGGCCGAACTTCTGCAGCTCCTGGACATCGTCAGCGCTCAGGACCGCACGGGCTGCATGCACCGTGCGATCCACGGTTTCCTGCAGGTCCGGAACAGGCAGAGGCTTGGGCGCCATGGATGGAGAACCTTCCGTCAGGGATTCAGGCGGAGACCAGTCCAACTCCTCCGTCTGCAGGGGCAGACTGTTGCGCGACGTCTTGCTCTCGAGCTTACCCACGGAGCCGAGATCCGACCTCAGCCCCCGTGGGCCGCCTGATAGTCCAACTCTGCCTGGTAGCGCTCAGCGTTCTCCCGGTCCATGGATGCGCCTTTGGTCACTGCGTACCACCACAGGAGGACGAACAACGCGCCCAGCACGAACATGGCCGGGAGGAAGAACCCGGTCAGCAGCATCAGGATCTGCAGGACCCACCCGGCAGCAACGCCCCACGGCTTGCGCAGCACGGCGCAGCACAGGATGAACAGAGCGGCCAGCACAGATCCCACAATCAGCACCCACAGCCGGTGGTCGTGCTCCGGACCCCACAGGCCAAAAACCGTCAGTGCGCCAAAGAACACCACAAAGGCCTCCATGGTCAGCACCGTGGAGGCGAACATCATCTTGATGGATCGCGGCTTCTTGATCTGGTTTGGCCGCCACTCGCGCTGGGCCTTGGTCATTCGTGCCATGAAATCAGTGTCCCAGGATTCGTCGGGCCTCACCGGCAACGGTCACGGAGCCGGTGATCAGAACGGTGGACTCACCCTTCTCAGTTTTCTCGGTCCGTGCTGCCTCGAACGCTTGGGTCAAGGCGTCGTCGACCGTCTCCGCCGAATGAACCGAGCCCTCCGGGAATCCCAAGTCAATCGCCGCCTGGGCCAGGGTCTCCGGAGCAATGGCGCGGGCCGAGTCGGATGCGGTGAACCACCACTGGGCGTCCAGGTGCGAGTAACCGTCCATGAGTGCCTGCAGAATGCCGTCAACATCCTTGTCACTCAAGGCGCCCACCACGGCGTAGAGCCGCTCCGGGTGGAAGGTCTCCACCAGGGCAGCCGCGGAAGCTGCCACGCCGTGTGGGTTGTGCGCAGCGTCAATCACCACGGGCGGGGACGGTTGCATGAGCTCCAGGCGCCCGGGCGAGGAGGCCGCCCCCAGACCGTCACGCACGATGTCCTCAGCCAAGGCCTTTTCTCCCCCGCCCACGAACGCTTCCACCGCGGCAATGGCCACGGCAGCGTTACTGGCCTGGTACTCACCCAACAGGGGCAGCAGCAGGTCCGGGTAGGTTCCCGCCAGGCCACGCACGGTGATCTGCTGGCCGCCCACACCGGGCAGCCGCTCCTCAACGCCGAACTCCACACCCTCGAACCGGAACGGGACACCCAGCTCCTGTGCCTTCTCCAGGAGGACCTGGGCGGCATCCGGATCCTGAGCAGCAGAGACCAGGAATCCTTGGGGCTTGATGATCCCGGACTTCTCCTGGGCGATCTCCCCCGGGGTGTCGCCGAGCCGGTCCGTGTGGTCCAGATCGATCGGCGTCACCACGGACACCGCGCCGTCGGCCACGTTGGTGGCATCCCATTCACCGCCCAGACCCACTTCCAGCACCATGACGTCAACGGGAGCGTCCGCAAAGACGGCAAAGGCCAGCACGGTGACCAGTTCAAAATAAGTTAGCTTGGGTGCCCCGGCCTCAGCCAACCGCGCATCCACAACGACGACGTACGGCGCGATCTCATTGAACACCCGAACGAACGTGTCATCGTCCACCGGTTCGCCGTCCACGCTGATGCGCTCAGTCACGCTCTCCAGATGTGGAGAGGTGTAGCGCCCCACCCGCAGGTCCTGCGCCAGCAGCAGGGATTCGATCATCCGAGCCGTTGAGGTCTTCCCGTTGGTGCCGGTGATGTGGATGACCGGAGCAGAACGGTGCGGGTCACCCAGGACCTCCACCATCTGCTGCATGGCATCCAGCCGTGGCGCCATCTTGTTCTCCGGCGCCCGGTCCAGCAAGAACTGGTAAACGTCCTCCACCGTGGAGGCTTCGGGCAGATCCCAGGACTCAACAGTCATCAGTTCGCCTCCGTACGCTCGACGTTCACGGACACCTGACCGTCCACGGCAGGCTCCAGGACCAGGTCCACCGTCAGGGTCTCGGAGGAGACCAGGTTCCGGTTGGCCTCCAAAGCGTCCAGGACGGGCTGGGTGTCCGTGACCACGGTTCGGATCCGGTCGGACACATTCAAACCGGCCTCCTTGCGGGCCTGCTGGATGGTGCGGATCATGTCACGAGCCACTCCCTCGGCCTCGAGTTCCGGGGTGAGTTCCGTGTCCAGGACCAGGAACCCGCCGCCGGGCAGCACGGCCACGGCACCGGAACCGGCGTCGTCGGACACCACGGTCTCGAGTTCGTACTCGCCCTCCACCAATTCAACGCCGCCGGCAGTCACGGTGCCGTCGTCGTTGATCTGCCAGTCGCCGGTCTTGGTGGCCTTGATGACCGCCTGCACACCCTTGCCCAGGCGGGGGCCGGCCGCGCGAGCGTTGACCTTGATCTGCTGGGAGATACCGAAGTCTGCGGGGCTGGTCTGGGCAGCGTCCAACAGGGTCACGGACTTGAGGTTGAGCTCATCCGCGATGATCTGCTCGAAGGTCCCCGCCAGCTCCTGGCCACCGGGAACGGCCACGGTCAGCCCGGCCAGGGGCTGGCGCACGCGCAGCTTGTGGGCCTTGCGCAAGGCGGAACCTGCCGAGGCGACGGCGCGGGTGGTCTCCATCCGCTCCACCAGAGCAAGATCCTCATCCGAGTGCGGGAACTTGTCAGCGTCGGGCCAATCCGTCAGGTGCACCGAGCGTCCGCCAGTCAGGCCGCGCCAGATCTCCTCGGAGATCAGCGGCAGCAGTGACGCGGACAGTCGCGTGGTGGTCTCCAACAGCGTGTAGAGCACATCGAAGGCCACCGGGTCCTCGTCGAAGAACCGATCGCGCGAACGCCGCACATACCAGTTGGTCACCAGCTCCATGTGGTTGCGCAGGGCCTCGGCGGCACCCCAGATGTCGTAGTCATCGAACTTCTGGCCCACTTCGCGCACGGCTGCGCCAGTACGGGTCAACACGTAGCGGTCCATCACGTTCTCGGACTCATAGCGTTCAGAGGCCTGGTGTCCCGAACCGTTGTTCGCCGCATTGGCGTAGAGGCTGAAGAAGTACCAGGTGCTCCACAGCGGCAGCAGCATCTGGCGGGTGGCTTCTCGGATGCCTTCCTCGGTCACAATCAAGTTGCCACCGCGCAGGATGGCGCTGGACATCAGGAACCACCGCATGGCGTCGGCGCCGTCACGGTCCAGGACCTCGTTGACGTTCGGGTAGTTCTGTAGGGACTTGGACATCTTCTGTCCATCGGAGCCCAGCACGATCCCGTGAGAGATCACGTTGCGGAACGCGGGACGGTCAAACAGAGCCGTGGCCAGGATGTGCAGCGTGTAGAACCAACCGCGGGTTTGGCCGATGTACTCCACGATGAAGTCACCCGGGTTGTGGGTGTTGAACCACTGTTCGTTTTCCATCGGGTAGTGCACCTGGGCATAGGGCATGGAACCGGAATCGAACCAGACGTCCAGGACCTCGGGAACACGGCGCATGGTGGCACCGGCGGCAGCGGCACCCGGGTCCGGGTGGGGCCTCGTCAGATCATCGATCCAGGGACGGTGCAGGTCCACCTGGCCGTCGTCGTTGAGCGGAAGCCGCCCGAAGTCACGCTCCATCGCCGCCAGAGAACCGTAGACGTCCCGGCGCGGGAAGCGCGGGTCATCCGACTCCCACACGGGGATGGGCGAACCCCAGTAGCGGTTGCGGGAGATCGACCAGTCACGGGCATTCTCCAGCCACTTGCCGAACTGACCGTGCTTGACGTTGCCGGGGATCCAGTTGATCTCCTGGTTCAGTTCCAGCATGCGGTCCTTGAACCGGGTGACCTCCACGAACCAGGAGTCCACGGCCCGGTAGATCAGCGGATTCCGGCAACGCCAGCAGTGCGGGTAGGCGTGGAGGTAGGAGTCCTGCTTGACCAGCAGGTTGCGTTCGCGCAGATTGCGAATGATGGTTCGCGAAACCTCGGGGTCGAACACGTTCAGCCGCGCGATCGCAGCCAACGGAGCCTCGGCGGACACCGCGGTGTCCCCGAGCCAGGGCAGGAACTCACCGGAATCGTCCACGGAAAGCACCACGGGGATGCCGTATTCGGCGGTGGCCTTCTGATCGTCCTCACCGTAGGCCGGTGCCTGATGCACCAGGCCGGTGCCGTCCGTGACGGTCACGTAATCGGCCACGATGATCTGCCAGGAGTTGGCCACGTCCTGACCCGGCGCCGGCTCCACCAACGTGGTAGGCAGGTTGGCCAGGTAGTCCCACAGGGGCTGGTACTTCAGCCCCTCCAGTTCAGCACCACGGTGCCGGGCGACGACGGCCCCCGCAGCGGCCTCAGAATCCTCAAATCCCAAGGCCTTGGCGTGAGCACCCAACAGGGCCTCGGCCAGCAGGAATTTCCGTCCCTCCATCTCACCGGTACCTGCAACCACCACGTAGTCGATTTCCGGGCCGACCGCGAGCGCCTGGTTGGTGGGCAGCGTCCAGGGCGTGGTGGTCCAGGCCAGGGCTTCCACACCGGCCAGCTCGGAAGCCAGCTGTTGAGTGGCGGCAGCCGGGGCGTCGTCGTCGACCTTGCCGCCGGTGGCCAACTCGCCGGTCAGGCGGAAGGCGACCGTGACGGTCTGATCGGTGCGGTCCTGGTAGACGTCATCATCCATGCGCAGCTCGTGGTTGGACAGAGGGGTCTCGTCCTTCCAGCAGTACGGCAGAACGCGGTAGCCCTTGTAGACCAGGCCCTTCTTATCCAATTCAGCGAAGGCGTGGATGACCGACTCCATGTACTCGACGTTGAGGGTCTTGTAGTCGTTCTCAAAATCCACCCAGCGGGCCTGGCGGGTGACGTAGTCCTGCCATTCGGTCGCGTACTTCATGACGGACTCGCGGCAGGCGGCGTTGAAGCGGTCGATGCCCATGGCCTCGATCTGCTTCTTGTCGTTCATGCCCAGCTGCTTCATGGCTTCCAGCTCGGCCGGCAGCCCGTGGGTGTCCCAGCCGAAGCGGCGCTCCACTCGGCGACCCTTCTGGGTCTGGTACCGGGCCACCAGGTCCTTGGCGTAGCCGGTCAGCAGGTGACCATAGTGGGGCAGACCGTTGGCGAACGGAGGGCCGTCATAGAACACGAACTCGTTGGAGCCGTCCTCCCCCGCCGGGCGCTGATCAATGCTGGCCTGGAACGTGTTGTCCCGCTTCCAGTACTCCAGCACACGCTCCTCGATCTCCGGGAAACGCGGGGAGGTGGGAACACCCTGGGCATCAGGGTTGGTGCTCGCCTGGGGATACAGCGGCTGGTTCACTTCGCGTACGTCCTTGCCTTGGCTCTACGTCCGATCGACCTGGCTGCAAGGACGCCTCCCGCCCGGTGGGCGGGTGACGCGGTACCACCTCGCTTGCACTCCCCTGAGATTCGACGACGACGTCGGTCGCCCCCGTTCCCAAGCGGATGCCGCTTGATTGCAGGCTGTCACGGGCCTGACCCGTCCGGTTCTACTGAGCCCGCTGAACGTGGCGGCGGACCGTTCTTCCGAAGAGCTCCCCGGTGATGGCCGGATCGATGCTCAAGTCAGGGTCAAGTGTACGTGGTGAGGGCCTGCGATTCACGCCAGAGGGAGGGCCCCGTCGGCTTTCATGTCAGTCCTGGTGCCAGTCCAGGACGTCGAGGCCCTGCCCCAGAGCCTCACGGAGTCGACGCAGATCCCGGGCGGCCGGATTGACCACATGCGGTGTGCGGGCCGCCATGAGCAACGGGAGATCCGAGTGGCTGTCCGAATAGGCGTGCTCCACCGGCAATTGCACGCCCAGGGCCTCAAGGGCCCGCAGTTTGGCGATTCCGCGCACGGGTTCTACACGGCGAGGGAACCGCCATCGGCTTCGGACCATGGTCGACGCAACCACCTCGACTCCGACGAGCCCGGCCTCCTCGCACACCGCCTGCGCCACGGGCGCAGCGCAGGCAGTGACCACCAGCACTCGGTCGCCCCCGTCGAGATGGTCCTGCACGCAGGCCAATGCCGGTGCGGACGTCCGCCCACCGGCAGGACCCGCGTGCTCGGCAGCGAACGTACGCGCCTCCGCCTCATAGGTCGGATCGTCCAAACCCACGGAGGCCAGCCAGATCAGGTACCTCTCGGCGGCCACACGCGTGCGTCGCAACGCCCACGCGGGGATCCAGGCGGGTGCCGTGAGGACGGTCGCGGCTGCCCGCAGTAGGTTGCCTGAGATGCGGGCTTTGAGGAACCGGGCGAAGGAGTCGCCCGCCACCAAGGTGTCGTCCAAGTCGAACACCACCACACGCTGCCGGAAGCAATCGTCGTCCGGGGCACCGTCCGTCGTCGTCATGGGCTCAGCCTATGTCCAGCGCAGGGCCGGGCTGTGGGACCATGGTCGGCAGCCAACATCCGTCTTGACTTCTTGGAGGCCGCAGCTTCATGGCCCAGCGCATCGTCCGCGTCACCTGCCCCGACCGTTCCGGCTTGGTGGGCACCATCACCACCGCCTTTGCGGACCGAGGTATGAACATCCTGCAGCTGGACCAGTTCACGGATGGCGATGCGCTCCCCCAGACTGGCGCCCCGGTCCACGGTGCCTCCGGCGGGTCCTTCTTCTTCCGCGCCGTGGTTGACTCCTCTGCCGAACGCACCCCGGACGACGACGCCGCAGACGCCGAGTTTCACCGCCTCCACGAACGGTTGACCAACTCCCTGGATGCCTCCACGGTGGAGATTCAGCCTTACCCGGCCACCTTGCGTGTGGCCGTACTGGCCTCCCAGACGGATCACTGCCTGGTGGAAATGATCCGCCGCGCACAAACGGGTCAGCTGGCAGGAGAGGTGGTCAAGGTGATCTCCAATCACGATGTCCACCAAGCCCTGTGTGACTTCCACGGCATCCCCTACCAGGTGGTCCCCAACGCGGATCTCACGAAGGAAGAACATGAGGCAGCGGTCCTGGCGGCCATCGGTGACGACGTCGACGTCATTGTCCTGGCCCGCTACATGCGCATCCTCAGTGACGACTTCCTGCAGAAGGCCCCCACGCCGATCATCAACATCCACCACTCGTTCTTGCCGTCATTCATCGGCGCCAACCCGTATCGGCGCGCGCATGATCGCGGCGTGAAGATGATTGGTGCCACCGCGCACTACGTCACGGCTGATCTGGATGAGGGCCCGATCATCGAACAGGACGTGGTCCGGGTGGATCACCGCCACACCAAGCAAGAACTGGTGAAGTCCGGGGCGGACGTGGAGCGCAATGTGCTCTACCGCGCTGTGCGCGCCCACTGCGAGGGACGGATCTTCTTGGATGGGGACCGCACGGTCGTCTTCGGCTGATAAGCCGCCCAACAACCTGTAGCCCTCTGGACGAACCCTCACGGCACTACGCCATCAGTCGCTGATGGCGTAGTCCCGTGAGGGTTCGTCGGAGCACCAACAACTCAGCCCTTGCGGATCACCTTGTGCTGGGCCGCTTGGGCCACGGGGCGCAGCGTGATCAGGTCCAGGTTCACGTGATGCGGCAGGTTCAACGCATATGCGCAGACGTCTGCCACATCCTCTGAGGTCAGAGGCTTCTCAACACCGGCGTAGACCTTGTCCGCCTTGGACTGGTCCCCACCCAGGCGCATGAGCGAAAACTCCGGGGTGTGAACCATGCCCGGTGCCACCTCAATCACTCGCACGTTGTGCTCGGCCTCTTCCAACCGCAACGCCTGCGTCAGCGCCCGCTCACCGGACTTGGCCGCGTTGTAGCCGGACCCACCCTCGTAGGCGTGTTCGGCCGCGGTGGAGGTCAGGTTCAAGATGGTGCCCTCCCCGTTCTGGCGCAGCGCCGGGAGGAAGGCGCGAACCACACGCATGGTGCCCATGACATTGACCTGGAACATGAACTCCCAGTCCTGGTCTTGAGCTTCCCCCACCGGGTCCGTGCCCCGCGCACCGCCGGAGATGTTCACCAGGGCGTCAAGGGTCCCGGACTCGGAAAGAACTCGGTCCCGCAAGGCCTCAACCTGGCCTTGGTCCGTCACATCAGTGGCCACAGGCACCACACCCGTCTCCTGGGCCAGCGCCTCCAACCGGTCCGCACGACGAGCCACGGCGTAGACCGTCCAACCGTCTGCTCGGAGTTTCCGTGCCGTGGCTTCTCCGATTCCGGTGGATGCACCGGTCACCACGGCAATCAGGTGCCGTTCGTGGTCGTTGTTCGTGTGCCCTGTTGCTGTGGTCTCAGTCATGGTGACCACGGTAGCGCGTGCAGCACGCGTCATGGAGGCCATGAACGGTGGTGGATCGGCTACTGTAAGGCGGCTGCGTTCCTGCAGCGAACCGCAAGAACAGGGGGAACCGTGGCACAGCACGGCACCGAGGTCACCGCTCGCATCCAAGGCAGCACCAGCGCCTACGCCGAGTTGATTTTTTCCGTGGCAGCCGCAGCCGGGCCGCAGATTGTGGAGGAGGAGATCAACTGCACGCTGGACGGTCAGCGTGTGGAACTCACGGAGATCGAATCTGTGCACGGAACCCGTCTGCACAAGGCGGTTGTTGAGGCCGGCCAGGTGGACTTCACATACCGCACCGTTGTCGGCACCGCTGGGGCATCAGCTGACTTCGACGACAACCAGGACATCCTCTATCGCCGACCCTCGCGCTACAGCGAGTCCGACAAACTGACACCCCTCGGCAGTGAACTCTTCAAAGGCCTCAAAGGTCAGCAGGCTGTCCAGGCTGTGAGCGACTGGGTGCACAAACATCTCAGCTACGTGATTGGCTCCTCCATCCCCACCGATGGTGCCGTGGACACCTACCTGGCCCGCAGCGGCGTGTGCCGCGACTTTGCCCATCTGAGTGTGGCCCTGCTGCGCGCCTGCCAGTTGCCGGCCCGGCTGGTCTCCGTGTACGCCCCGGGTCTGAGCCCCATGGATTTCCACGCGGTGGCAGAAGTCGCCGTGGACGGCCAGTGGCAGGTGGTGGATGCAACTCGATTGGCTCCCCGTCAGTCGCTGGTGCGCATTGCCACAGGCCGTGACGCATCCGACACTGCGTTCCTGACCTCCCTGCACAGCGATTTCGACCTGGCCTCCATGAAGGTCACCGCCGTGGCGCTGGACGGGCTGCCCACTGACGACCACTCAGGTCCAGTCAGTCTCTGAGGCCGGTCACCCCGCCTGGTAAGCCAGCCAGTCCCGCAGAATTAGAGCGTGGTTGTGCTTGGTGTCCTTGGCGTCGTACAGCAGCGTGACTTTGGGGTGGCGCTCGATCTGCGCGCCCAGCTCAGCGGCTGCTGAATTCTCCTCCAGCTCCGCTCGGTAGCGCTCCACGAATTCCTCCCACTTGGCCGGCTCATGGTTGAACCACTTGCGCAATTCCGGGGACGGGGCTGCCTCGGGCACACGGCAGCCCACATCGGCCTTCGCCTTGGACAGCCCCCGCGGCCACAGCCGGTCCACCAGGATCCGCACACCATCCTGTTCCTGGGGTTCTTCACGCACACGCTTGATCACGATTTCGGTCATGCCCGCACGCTACCCCCGCCTAGTCAGCCGCTACTTGACGTCAGTCACCTACGCTGGAACGACGACGACGAAAGTGAGCCCATGTCCCAGGCTTCCCGCACCCAGCTCCCGGTCCCGGCTGACCGACCCAAGTCATCGGATGATCTGCCCACAGGTGCCTGGCTCACAGAGCTTCACGAGGATGGATACCGTCCCTTCACATGGTCATCCAGGAGCGGGTGGGTGCCGGTGGGGATCGGCGTCGTGGTTCTTGTGGCCACACTCCTGATGGCCTGGGCCATGTGGGACCGAATTCCGGACCAGGTGCCGTTGCACACCGGCGCGGACGGCCAGGTGACGCGTTGGGGCGAAAAGACCGTGACCAACGTGCTGATGGCGCCGCTGGTGGGTGGCGGAGCCATTCTGTTGTCCATGGCAATCATGCTGGCCGTGATGTCTGTGTCCCGTCCACGCCCCTCCACGGGTGTGGTGCAAGACGCCGAGAGCCTGGGCACCATGATCCGGCAGGCCGCCACCATGACCGTGATCATGCGAAGTTTGAGTTGGTCGCTTCAGGCATTCCTGGTGGTCATCTGTGCCCTGGAGATTGCGCGGTGGATCAGCGGATACCACGCTGCATCTCCTGTCTGGTTGTTCGGTCTTGCCACCTTGGCTGTGGTGGTGCTGCCGGTCCTGATGGGCCGCCGGGTACGGCCGATGATTGAGCAAGAGCTCGCCGCTTTGGCCGTGCCCCTGGGACCGGGCACTGGACGTGAGCTGCACGCCTGGCGTTTTGTGACCGTTGTGGATGACCCCGATGCTCCGTTGTGGATACCGTTCGACATCCCGCGCAGCAATTACACGGTCAACATCGCCAAGCCTGCAGGCAAGGTCCTGGCAGCTGGTTTGGTGCTGTTCCTCCTGACACTGGCCGGTTTCCTCCTGCTGACCCCGGTCCTCTTCCCCGCCCAATAGTCCCCTCCCCTTCTCCCGCCGAGTAGGCCGTTTGATCGCTCCTGACCCACTCAGGGGCGATCAAACGGCCTACTCGGCGGAGGAGCGGGGCGGCGTGCGGAGCTCAGCACAGTGACAACGCGGACACCCCACGGGCGCGTGTGGATCCCCGCAAACATGAAAGACTGGCCCGCATGGCTGAAAACACGCAGGGCACAGACACGCCCACCACCGTGAACTACCCGGACAAGCCCGCATTGGAGGGTCTGGAGGAGAAGTACTCGCAGCAGTGGCGCGAGCACGGCACATTTGCCTTCAACCCGGACACCACCCGCGAGCAGGTCTATTCGATCGACACTCCCCCGCCCACGGCCTCCGGCTCTCTGCACGTGGGACACATGTTCTCCTACACGCAGACGGACGTGATCGCCCGCTACCAGCGGATGACCGGCAAGAACGTGTTCTACCCACTGGGTTGGGATGACAACGGTCTGCCCACTGAGCGCCGCGTGCAGAACTACTACGGCGTGCGTTGCGATCCCACGTACTCCTACGTGGAGGGTTACCGTCCCCCGGAGAAGCCCGCCAAGAACCAGCGCGACTGGGATGTGGTCTCCCGCAAGAACTTCATTGAACTGTGTGAAGAACTGGCGGTCGAGGACGAGAAGGTCTTTGAGCACCTCTTTGCCACCCTGGGGCTCTCCGTGGACTGGGACCGCACGTACCGCACCATTGATGATCACTCCCGCAAGGTCTCCCAGCTGGCTTTCCTGAAGGACCTTCAGGCCGGTAGCGCCTACATGGCAGAGGCCCCCACCATGTGGGACGTCACGTTCCGCACCGCCGTGGCTCAGGCTGAGATCGAGGACAAGGAACGCGAGGGTGCTTACCACCGTGTGTCCTTCCACCGTCCGGACGGCCAGAAGGTTTTCATCGAGACCACCCGCCCCGAACTCCTGCCCTCCTGCGTGGCGCTGGTTGCCCACCCGGATGATGAGCGCTACCAGGAGTTGTTCGGCACCACGGTGCGTTCGCCGCTGTTCGACGTCGAGGTTGAGGTCAAGGCCCACCCCCTGGCCCAGCCCGACAAGGGCTCCGGCATTGCCATGATCTGCACGTTCGGTGACCTCACCGACGTCACCTGGTGGCGCGAACTGGAGCTGCCCACCCGCGCGCTGATC
The DNA here is from genome assembly GCF_000800955.1 of Kocuria sp. ZOR0020. Classification (NCBI taxonomy): domain Bacteria; kingdom Bacillati; phylum Actinomycetota; class Actinomycetes; order Micrococcales; family Micrococcaceae; genus Kocuria; species Kocuria sp. ZOR0020. Next base: position 1,669 of record NZ_JROX01000118.1, on the reverse strand, counting down.
GGCCGTGACGGGCGGTTCGCCTCCGAGAACCCGGAGTGGATCAACGACGGCGCCCCCGCCGAGCGCTACGCCAACGTTGCCGGCAAAACCGTGTTCTCCGCCCAACAGGCCGTGGTCGAGATGCTGCGTGACTCCGGTGATCTGGAAGGCGAACCCACGAAGATCACCCACCCGGTGAACTTCTACGAAAAGGGCGACAAACCCCTGGAAGTCGTCACCTCACGCCAGTGGTACATCCGCAACGGTGGCCGGGACGCCGAGCGTCGTGAAGCCCTGATCAACCGCGGCCGGGAAATGACCTGGCACCCCGGCTTCATGCGCTCCCGCTACGAGAACTGGATCGAGGGCCTCAACGGCGACTGGCTGATCTCCCGTCAACGCTACTTTGGCGTGCCCATCCCGGTCTGGTACCCGCTCAACAACGACGGCGACCCCGACTACGCGAACCCGATCCTGCCCAGTGAGGACCAGCTGCCGGTGGATCCTGCCGCGGATGCAGCCCCCGGTTTCACCCAGGATCAGCGTGACGTGCCTGGCGGCTTCACCGGGGATCCGGATGTCCTGGACACCTGGGCCACTTCCTCGCTGACTCCGCAGATCGCTGCCGGCTGGGCCGTGGACGAGGACCTGCACAAGGTCACGTTCCCCATGGACCTGCGCCCCCAGGGTCACGACATCATCCGGACCTGGCTGTTCTCCACCGCCGTGCGCTCGGATTCTCTGGAGAACTCCGTGCCGTGGACCAACACAGCGCTCTCCGGATGGATCCTGGACCCGGACCGCAAGAAGATGTCCAAGTCCAAGGGCAACGTGGTGGTCCCCAACGAGGTCCTGGAGAAGTACGGCTCGGACGCCGTGCGCTACTGGGCCGCTTCTGCCCGCTTGGGCGCGGACACCGCCTATGACGAAGGTCAGATGAAGATCGGGCGCCGCCTGGCCATCAAGTTGCTCAACGCCTCCAAGTTCGTGCTGGGCCAGGGCGTCACGGAAGCCTCCGTGATCGGCGGGGACCTGGCTGACGCAGCCGATGCCTCGGTGCTGACCAACGGCTTGGACCGTGCCCTGCTGGCACGACTGCGCGAAGTGGTCACCCAGTCCTCGGGGGCGTTCGCCCAGTACGAATACGCCCGGGCGCTGCAACTGACCGAGTCCTTCTTCTGGACCTTCACGGACGACTACGTGGAGCTGGTCAAGGACCGCGCCTACGGTGCTCGCGGGGAGGCGGAGCAAGCCTCCGTGCACGCAGCACTGGCCACCACCCTGGACACATTGCTGCGCCTGTTCGCACCGTTCATCCCGTTCGCCACGGAAGAGGTCTGGTCCTGGTGGCGAGCCGGTTCGGTGCACCGGGCACAGTGGCCCACCGCGGAGTCCTTTGCCACCACCGTGTCTGAGGCCGACCCCGGTGTGCTCACCACCGTGGGCCAGGCACTCTCCGGGCTGCGAAAGTCCAAGTCCGAGGCCAAGGTCAAGCAGCGTACGGAGGTCCTGTCAGCGACCATCACCGGCACCGCCGCCCAAGTCGCGCTGTTGGAAGTTGGTTTGGAGGACCTGAAGGCCGCGGGCAACGCGCGGGAACTGACCCTGGCAGAAGGCACCGTTGGGGACGGCGGGCTGCTGGTCACCGACGTCGTTCTGGCCGAGCCGGAGGAAACCCCGGCCGGCTGAC
>NZ_JROX01000117.1:0-5643 GCF_000800955.1 Kocuria sp. ZOR0020 | reverse complement strand
CTCCATCCGATCCTCAGCCTGGGCTGCCGGCGCCTTGGGCACGGGAACGTGCACCACCTCAAGGTCCGCCAGGTCCTGGGGAACCTGATCGCCCACACGGGTGGCGTAGACGGTGACCTCCCACCCCAGGGCACGCCAACACCGGATGATTTCCTGCACGTGCACAGAGGCGCCCTTGGACCCGAATACCGGGATGCCGGGGTCTGCACTGATGTAGGCCAGACGCATCAGGTAACACCTTCCTTCGATCACTGTGTGGGCTCAGTGGGTTGGACGATCTGACGACTCGGCATGAGTTCCCCCAGCCGCTGAGCCTGTCTGCGCGAATCGAAATGGGTCTCCACGACGTCGCGACCGGCCCGGGTCACGGCCACACGGTCCCACCCGGGTTCAGCCACGGTCCGGAAAGCCTGTGCCAGGGAGTCGACGTCACCGGGTTCCAACAGGATTCCGGTCTGTGCGGCTGCCCCCGGTTCCCCGTTGCGCACCACCTCCGGAATGCCGGTGACAGACGTGGCGATCACCGGCACCCCCATGGCCATGGCCTCCAGCAACACGGTGGGCAAGCCATCGGCATTGCCGTCCGCGCCCACCACGCAGGGGGCTGCAAACACATCAGCCCGACGCAGCAGGTCCACGATCTCACCCTGGGTCCGTGGGCCCAAGAACTCGATGTGTTCCGTGATGCCCAGAGCCACGGCGAGCTCACGCAGGGAGGCCTCACGTTCACCACCCCCGGCCACGGTGACCTTCAGTTCCAAACCATCAGCCAGTGCTGCGGCAGCGGCTCGGATCAAGACGTCAAAACCTTTTTTCTCCACCAGGCGTCCCACGCCCACCACATGCAACGGGCCTGCCGGGGCTGCGGGTTGTGCGTAGGGGAATCTGCTCAGTTCCAATCCGTTGTGGACCAGGTGCAACGGCGTGCCCGTGGGGGTGAAGGACTGCGGGAAATTGCGCAGAAGGAACTGCCGGTTGAACTCGGAGATGGTGACCACGTGCTCGGCCCACCTGAAGGTGCGCTGCAAACGGTGGTGGCTCACGGATCCATGGAACAAATCCTTGGCGTGGGTGGTCACGGAGAACGGGACACCGGTGAGCCGGGAGGCGATCTCCGCCACCTTCACGGACAGGTTGGCAAAGTGACAGTGCAGGTGTGTAATCCCGTGGGTGACCACGGAACAGGCCAACTCGATGCCCTGATGAACCTCGGAGGCTTCCGTGGACACCAGATCCGGCAACAGCTGGGCCCATCGGTTGCCGAAGTCTGGAACCACGCGCTGAGCCTGAGCCATCACCTCCCAGGCCTCTGAGGCTTTGAACGGGCGGTGGATGTAGGTCACAGGGGCCTGGACGCGGGCCAGTTCCGGGTGGAAACGGGTGTCCGTGGTGTGGCGCAGCGCAAAGATCTCAAGGTGCTCCCCCTGGGCCTCACGGGCCAGGATCTCCGTGACAATGAACGTCTCCGAGAACCGTGGATAAACCTTGAGGACGTAGCCGATTCTGTGCTGGGTCATCGGGACAGAGCCCCTTGACCGCAGATGCCCGAGGGCAGCGGGTGTGCTGCGGTCAAAGCCTGTGCGGCCAGATGGGCAGCGGTCTGAAGGCCGCTGAGGTTCAGGTGGTGGCGCAGCCTGACCGTTCCCACCGCCCGGCGCATCCACGCTGAGATCGCCTGGGCCGTGAGGTCCCGGGCCCGCAAGAGATCCACGGCGCCCACTTGCCGCAGCGCGGTGGCCCGGATCAACTGTTCCTGACGCGGATGCTCTCGCGGCACAATCAAGGCCGGGGTGTTGGTGGTCAGAATCTCCGTGGTGGAGTTGTACCCACCCATGGAGATCACGGCGTCAGCCGCCAGGACCTCCGCCAAGGCATCAGGCATCGCGTTGACCACAATGGTGCGTTCACTGGCCACGGTCTGAATGCGTTGCACTTGCGCCGGGTCCATCTGTGGACCGGTGATCACCAGGTGACGGTACCCGTGCGGCACCCGCGCGCGGGCGGCGGCGGTGAGCAGGTCCACACCGTCCGATCCACCGCCTGCCATGGACACGATGTACGGACGGCTCATGCCAGAGGTCCGCTCCCCCACGGGACGCCCCGCCGCCAGGTAACCGGTGTGCTGAATCATGTCCCCAAGCTCCGCGGGGATCTCTCCACTGCTGACGGGGTCATGGACATCGCGGTCACCGTAGACCCAGATGTGGTTGTAGACGGCGCGGAAGGTCTCCAGCTCTCCCAGATTCTCCCATTCACGGGCAGCCGCCTCCGGGGAATCCAGGACTTCACGCAACCCCAGAATGATCTGGGTCTGCGGGAACTCGGCACGCAGTCGCAGCAGCGGTGCCTGGAGCTCGCGCTGCACACCCCAGGCGTGGCGGTCCACAACCACCAGATGCGGATGGAAGCCCAACAACGCGGCCTCGATCAACCCAGAGCGCAGATTGGTCAGATGATCCATGCCCACGGACAGGTTGCGCGGTTCGTAAGTGCCGGTGTCCTTGGCCACTCCGGGCAGCACCACCCAGTCAAAGCCCTCCGGTTTGTCATGAGCCGTGGCGTTGTCCACGCCGGTGAGCAGAAGACCCGTCACCGCCCGTCCGGTCAGACCGGGAAGGTGATTCACCAGGGCGTGCGCCAAAGCCACATTGCGTCGGGTGTGGCCCAACCCTTGGGAGTCGTGCGAGTAGAACACCACCCGCAACTCTTCGGTCTCCATGACCCGTCCCCTCGCTCAGTCGTCATCGCTGCACTGCACCCACTGTCTCGGGGCAGGATGAAGACCCTATGAGCCGTTCATGAGGAGACTCTCATCTGCCTACGCACCAACAGGCCTTGCGGCGGCGTCGTCTATCCGCGACGGTCCACACCGGCCGCAGCACGACGACGACCTCAGACCTCCGCCAAGCGGTAGCCCACCCCTCGCACGGTGACGAACCTCTCTGGACCCAGCTTGTTGCGCAGGTACCGGACGTAGACGTCCACCACGTTGGAGGCGCCGTCGAAGTCGTAACCCCACACCTTGGTGAGCAGTTGGTCCCGGGTGAGCACCTGGCCAGCGTTCTCCAGGAACACGGTGGCAATGCTGAACTCGCGTGCGGAGAGCTCCACGTACTCCTCGGCCCCGGACTCCGTGGCCAGCACGGCGCAGCGTTTGCCGATGTCCAAGGACAACGTGCCGTAGCGCAGTTCCTCCTCCGCCACCGCCGGTGTGGCGTTTCGCAAGCGTGCTTTCACCCGGGCCAGAAGTTCTTGGAACCGGAAGGGTTTGGCCAGATAGTCATCGGCACCCTTGTCCAGGCCCTGCACGGTGTCTTCCACGGAATCACGGGCCGTGCACATGATCACCGGCATGGTGGAACCCATGCTGCGCAGCACGGAGAGCACCTTGAACCCGTCCATTCCCGGCAGCCCAACGTCCAGGATCAACAAGTCGAACTCCCCCGTGGCGGCGTAGTCCAGGGCCGTCACGCCGTCCTCCACCACGGTGGTGGTGAACCCGGAGGCACGCAGCCCCTTCTGGATGAAGCGGGAGATCCGCTCCTCGTCCTCGGCAATGAGGATGTTGGCCATTGCTGGTCCTTTCGTTCAGTTCTCTGCGCTACCTGCCACGGCGCGGTCGGATTCCGACGGCGGCCGTTCGGGCAACCACAATGTGAAAGTCGAGCCGCGCCCCGGGTGGGACCGCAGCCTGACCACACCACCGTGGCCCTCGGCAATGGCGGTCACGATCGCAAGCCCCAACCCGGAGCCCTCCACCGAGCGCCCGGCCTCCGCGCGACCAAATCGCTCGAAGATGCGTTTCTGGTCCTCCGGTTTGATCCCCATGCCCGTATCACGCACCCACAGCTCCAAGAAGCGACGGGAGGTTGCCCCGGTGGCGGCCAGGACGTCGTCGGGAGCCGCAGACCAGGCCGCGCCCAGAGCGATCACATCCCCCTCTTGGGAGAACTTCACGGCATTGGCCGCCAACTGCACCACGGCCTGTGTCAGACGCTGTCGGTCGGCCACTGCCCGTCCGCCGGCAGCACCTTCCAGCCGCCAGTCACGCTGCCCCAACGCCGGCAGACGTTCCATGGTGGCTTCCAGGAACTCCCAGACGTTGACCGACTCGGCCCGGATGAAGTCTGCGCGCTGGGACTTGGCCAGCAGCAACAGATCCTCCACCAGGCGATTCATGCGCTCGATCTCATCCAGCAGCATGGCCCGGGTCTCCTCCACGTCCCCGGGGTCATCGGCATCCATGAGCTCCAGGTTGCCGTGCAGGATGGTCAGCGGCGTTCGCAGCTCGTGGGCGGCGTCGTCCAAGAACTGCCGCTGCTGGTCAAAGCCGTCTTCAATGCGGTCCAGCATGTAGTTGAAGTGACGGGCCAATTGACCGACGTCGGAGTCCTCCTGGGCCACCGGGACGCGCTGGGTGAGGTCGTCCACGGTGATCTTCTGCGCAGCCTCCCGCAGCCGCGTGATGGGGGCGGTGACCCTACCCACCAGGAAGAACGCGATCAGACTTCCCAGCACCAGCATCACTGCGGAGATGCCCAGATAACGCCACAAGGATTCGTAGATGAGTTCCCGCTGGACACCCCGGTCGGTCCCGATGACCAGATAGGCCGTGCGGTCATCGGTGGGCAGGGAAACGTCAATGACTCCCAGCCGCAGGTTCTCCCCGTCCATCTGGTGGTCAAAGATCACGGTCTGCCGAGCCTGGGCCCGGTCCTGGACCGCGCGGATGCGTTCCGGGTGGTCCAATTGGAAGCGGGACTTCCCCAAATATTCGTAGGCGGGCTGTCCGTCCAGGATGACCATGAAGTTCTCGTACTCACCCGGAACCGTAGTGGTCATGTAGGTGTAGAGCAGTTGATCGACGTCCTGGAACGGCTCACCCTCCACGGGGCCGGGGCCTTCCGGGACAGTGGTCTCCGGCCCCAACGGACCACGCTCGGCCAGGCGTTGGAGTTGACTGACCTCCTGCTCGATGTCCCGCTGGATTTGTTCATCAAGGTCCAGCAGGCGGAGATAGTGGGTCACTCCACCCACCAGGGTCAGGGTCAGCGCCATGCAGATGATGGTGGCGGCCAGCACACGGGCACGGACGGACTGAAGCTCCGCCCGCACCGTGGTCCATCGCGTCAACCAGCCTGGCGCAGCCATACGGCCAGCGTACTGGCGAGTCATGAGACAAGTATGAAGCCGCCTGTCAGCAGCTGCACCGGGGCGTAAAATCCCTGGATCACTGCCGAACAGGCGGCTTCATGCTGCCCTCAGGTCCTGCTCAGAGGACCCCGGGCTCAGTAGTTCTTCTTGAACTTGGGCTTGCGCTTGTCACGGCCCTCGCCAAAGCGGTCACCGCCAAAACGGTCATTGCCGCGGAAGCTCTGCTTGCCCTTGGGGCCGCGGCCACCAGAACGCGGGGGACGGTCACCGTAGCCACCGCCGCGCGGACGGCCCGCACCGGAACCGCCGCCGCCCTTGGGGCCACGGTCCATGCGGATGTCCAGGCTCTGCCCGTTGATCTTGATCTCGCCCAGACGCTTGAGGTCATCACGGGAAAGGTCATCAGGCAGCCCCACCAGGGTGAAGGACGGACGGATTTCAATGGCGCCGATGTCGCTGCCGTTCAATCCGCCTTCGTTGGTCAAGGCA
>NZ_JROX01000116.1:0-16740 GCF_000800955.1 Kocuria sp. ZOR0020 | reverse complement strand
CCGGCTCCTGTGTGGGCTCGTCGGCCGGTTCCTCCGTGGGCTCCTGGGTGGGCTCGTCAGACTCTTCCTGGGTGGGTTCGTCACTGGCCTCGTCGGTGGGCGACGGCGACGGCGACGGGCTGCTGCCACCACCCGGGCTCGGGGCCGGCGCGGGAGCCTGCCGGGGGGCGGTGGCCACCGTGATGGTGATGGTGGTGCCCTGGTTCACATCCGTGCCACCCGGGGTGGACTGCCGCAGCACGGTACCCGCCGGTGATGAGGACGTGGCCTCCGTGGCCACCTCAACGGGAAGCTGGACGTCACCGCCCTCGATGGCAGCCACGGCGTTGTCACGGGACATTCCCACGACGTCGGGGACAGTCACCTGACCAGTGGACAACAACAGTTCAAGATCGCTGTCCCGGTCCACCTCCGAACCACCTTCAGGATCGGTGCCCACGACCAGACCGCGTGCGATCGAGGGGTGGTTCACGCTGCGGGTCCCAGAGACGTTCAGCCCCGCGTTGCCCACCATTTCCCGGGCATAAACCTCGGACTGGCCCGCCAGGTCATCCGGAACCGTGACCTTGTCCGAACCCTCAGAAACCGTGAGCGTCACCGTGGAACCGGAATCCACTTCTGATCCTTCACCGGGATCGGAGGAGATGACCGTGTCCTCATCCACCTGGTTGCTGCTCTCCCGGGTGATCTCCGTGACCAACCCCAGATCCTCAAGTTCGGCTTCGGCATCCTCCTGGGACATGCCCACCACGTCCGGGACGGTGACCTGGTCCGGTCCACGCAGCAACATGGTGGCAGCAGCAATGCCACCGCCGATCAACAACAGTAGGAGCAGCGGCAACAACCACAGGCGCGTACGGCGTCGTCGGTCTTCCGCGTCACGGTCATTCTGGCTGCGGGCACCCACGGGGGCGTCGTCGTCACCTCCCGGGGGAGCGAACAGCGAACCGTGGCTTTGTGTTGAGGTGGCGCCCGTGGCCGAGCCCGCACCGGCTTGGCCGGCTACAGAAGCGCCAGCACCCGAAGCTGAGGTGGCACTGCCCCCCGCGGGACCGGCAGCCGCAACATCAGCTCCCGCAGCCCCGGCCCCTGCAGCCCCGGCCCCTGCAACACCTGCAGCTGCCGTGGAGATGGGGAACACCGGGGCAGTGGAGCGCGTGGCGTCGTCGTCCTGGCCGTCCTCCGAAAGCACGGGGGCGGCAATGATGGTGGTGGCATCCACGTCCGCGTGCTCGCGCAGAGGCTCAAGTGCCTCCTGCATCTCCTGTGCGGACTGGAAGCGGTCATCGCGGGCCTTGGCCAGGCCCTTGGCCATGAAACCGTCGAACACCGAGTGCAAGCGGGGTGCCAGCTCGGACGGCGCCGGAGGGGCGTCGCGCACGTGCTGGGCCGCGATGTCCACGGAAGCTTCACCCACGAACGGGGCGCGTCCGGTGAGCATCTCAAAAAACACGCAGGCCGCGGAGTAGAGATCGGAACGCACGTCAACGTTCTCCCCACGGGCCTGTTCCGGGGAGAGGTACTGGGCGGTGCCCAGCACCGCCTGAGTCTGTGTCAGGGCGGCCTGGGTGTCCTCCACGGCGCGGGCGATGCCGAAGTCCATGACCTTGACCCGGCCATCCGGGGTGATCACCACGTTGGCCGGTTTGATGTCCCGGTGAATGATCCCGGAACGGTGGCTGTAGGCCAGTGCGTCCAGGATCCCCAGCATGGCGTCCACGGACTCGCGGGCAGAGAGCTCACCAGCACGGATGAGTTCACGCAGCGTCCGACCGGGCACGTACTCCATCACGATGTAGGGGCATGCCACATCCGTTGGCTGCTGTGGAGCGATCTCACCGGTGTCGTAGACGGAGGTGATGGTGTGATGGTTCAGGCCGGCAACGGCCTCCGCCTCACGTTGGAAACGTTCTTGGAAGGATTCGTCCCGCGCCAGCTCAGGTTTGAGCACCTTGATGGCGACCTTGCGCCCCAGGCGCTGGTCCGTTGCCACGTACACCGTGGCCATACCGCCGCGGCCGATGGTTTCACCGACTTCATAGCGGTTGTTGATCACTGAGGGGACAGGTGACTGAGCCATGGTCAGCCTTCCGTGGTGAGAGCACCGCCCGCAGCAGACGTGGGGGCATCTGCCGGGGCTGCAAGGTTCGTCTGATCGGTGGTGGACCCACCGGTGGGGTCGGCAGCCGTCTGCGTGGGCGTGGGGCTGGCGGTAGGAGTTGAGTTCTGGTTGGAAGTGTTGCCGCTGGAAGTGGCCTGGGTGGGGTTGGGGGAAGCACTGGGCACCACGTCCAGGTCAATGGTGGAACCCACCTCCACATCGGAGCCTTCCTCCGGTGTGGAACCTGTGACGGTGCCGGGGTCCTCCGAGGAGTTTTCGTCGTAGTAGACGTCAATGTTGACCCCCAACGGAGTGACGTCGTCGATCACCGACTGCAACTGACGGCCCACCATGTCATCGGGAAGAGTCACGGTGTCCGGTCCGGTGGAGTGCGTGACCGTGACGGTTTTCCCGCTGTTCACCGTACCGGTTGGGGAGACATCAGTGACCTGATTGGCGGGGGTGTCCTGGTTGGATTCACCCACCACCTGGACATCCAGGCCCAGGTTGTTCAGTTCGGTGACCACGGTGTCCACGTCGCGGCCGATGTAGTCCTCAGCGTTGATGGTCACGGAGGTGGGACCATCCGTGGTGGTGGACTCAGCGGTTGCGGTGGAGACCGTGCCACGAGGAGACGGGGTGGAGTTCTCCCCGAAGTTCTGCAGGGCCAGGAAGATCACTGCAGCCACCAGCGCGGCAATCACCAGGCCCACCAGAACCACGGGCCACAATTTCCGCCCCGAGGCACCGGTTGAACTTGCGCCGCTTTCACGGTGGTCTCCGGAGCCGGCTGCCGACGGCGAGTCCGACGGTGTCCGGGTGCTGGGGACGGGGGACTGCGTGACGGGCGCACCAGCTGCTGCCTGGGAGGCAGAATTGCCGAAGTCCTGCTCGTGGGCGATCGCCATCTCCGCGGTGGAGGCGCTCGGTTCAGCGTGCTTTGGCGCTCCGGCGGCAACACCAGCGCTGGCAGCAGCACCAGCACCGGCAGCACCCGATCCTGCGGCACCGGTGCCTGCCCCACCGAGTGCTGCGGAACCGGTGACCCGGGTGGAGATCCGCGTGTCGTCGTCACGCGTGTTCAGTGCCTCAGTAGGGGCGTCATCCAGGTCCAAGTACTCACGCATGCCCGGAACAGCGGCTGCAGCAGCGGCCAGGTCACCACGTCGGATCGAGTCCACGGCACCGGCAAGGGCCCCGGCAGTGGAGGGCCGGCCAGCCGGGTCCTTGGCCAACATGGACATGATCAATGCGCGTGCGGCGTCGGGTACGGACTGCGGCAGGGCCGGTGGGGGATCGTTGACCTGGGCCAGGGCGATCGCGATCTGGGATTCACCGGTGAACGGGCGCCGTCCTGCAAGGCACTCGTAGCCGATGATGCCCAAGGAGTAGATGTCTGAGGATCCCGTTGCGGTCTGACCCGTGGCTTGTTCCGGGGCCAGGTACTGGGCGGTGCCCATCACCTGACCGGTTGCCGTCAGAGGAACTTGATCCGCCACACGCGCGATCCCGAAGTCCGTGACCTTGACCCGCTTCTCCGGGGTGATCATCAAGTTTCCGGGTTTGACGTCACGGTGGACCAAACCCTGAGCGTGTGCTGCGGCCAGGGCACGGGCCGTCTGGCCTATGTAGTTCAGGACGTCGTCCACCGGTAGGGTCCGGTCACGGTCGATGATGTTGGACAGCGGCTCACCGGGAACCAGTTCCATGACCAGGTAGGCGGAGCCGTCGTCCTCGCCGTAGTCGTAGACGTTGGCCACACCGGGGTGGTTGAGCAGGGCCGTGTGACGTGCCTCCGCGCGGAAGCGCTGCAGGAAGGTGGGATCCCCTGTGTACTCCTCCTTGAGGATCTTCACGGCAACCGTGCGGCCCAGGACCTTGTCCTTGGCCTTCCAGACCTCCCCCATGCCACCAATGGCAATGCGTTCGGTCAGCGCATAGCGGCCACCCAGGACCGTTTTGGAGGAGGGCCTCATCGGTTCAACACCGCCTCAAAGATCTGCTGGGCATTGGATGTGGCATCCGAGGTCTGACCGGCCGGAATGTCGTCGTAGACCACGGCAATGGCGATCTGCGGATTGTCCGCCGGGGCAAAGCCCGTGAACCACGAGGAACTGGTGCCGCTGCTGCCGATCTCCGCCGTGCCGGTCTTACCGGCCACGGAGTACCCGGGAACTTGTGCCCCACGGGCAATGCCGTCGTCCACGGAGCTGACCATCAGGTCCGTCACCGTGTTGGCCACGTCTGCGGAGGTGGAACGCTGCATCTGCTGCGCGCGGAACGAATCGATCACGGACAGATCAGAGGAGCGGACCTCTTGGATCAACTGGGGGCGCATCAGGACGCCGTCGTTGGCGATTGCGGAAGAAATCATGGCCACCTGCAGGGGCGTGGAGCGGACGTCGTACTGTCCGATGGCGGACATGGCCAGGCTGGCGTCGTCCAGGTCGGTGGGGAAGCTGGACGGCGTGACGGCCAGCGGGATGCTGAGCTCCTGGCCGTAGCCAAAGTTCTCAGCGGTTTCACTGATGCGGTCCTGCCCCAGATCCATGGCGATCTGTGCAAACGGCGTGTTGCACGAGTTGGCCAGGGCGAACTCCAGGTCTGCCTGCGTGCGGGATGCACAGGTGCCGCCCACGTAGTTGGGCAGGGTGGTGGAGGTGTTGGGCAGTTCCAGATCCTGCGGGTTGGGGATGATGGTGTCCGTGGTGTACTCACCGGACTCCAGGGCCGCAACGGTGTCAATGATCTTGAACGTGGAGCCGGGAGAATAGAGGCTTCCGGCGATGGCGCGATTGCTCATGGGCTGGTTTGGATCTGCGTTGAGCCGCTGGCTGGCCTCGATCACCCCGGCCGAATCATGGGAAGCCAGGGCATTGGGATCAAAGGACGGGGAGGATGCCATGGCCAGCACCCGACCGGTTGAAGGCTCCAGCGCCACAATGGAACCCTTGCGGCCGTCCAGCAGGTTGTAGGCCAGGTCCTGGAGCTCGGGGTCCACGGTCATCTCCACGGAAGCCCCGGAGGGCTGATTCCCGGAGAGAGTGGCCATGAAGCGGTCATAGAACTGGCTGTCCGAGTCCCCGGAGAGCTGCTCGCCCATGGCGTTCTCCAGTCCGGTGGCGCCGTGGATGGGGGAGAAGTATCCGGTCAAGGGGGCATAGGCCGCCCCGTCCGTGTACTCACGCTGGTAGGCGTAATCGCCATCGGTGGGCACAGAGCGGGCAACTTCCTGGCCGCCGGCCAGGATGGGGCCGCGGTCCTTTCCGAACTGCTGGTACAGGGTCCGTGTGTTCCAGGGGTCTGCGGCCAGGGAACGCTGCTGGAAGAACATGATGGAGGTCAGCGCCAGCAACAGCACAGCAAAAATGGCGACTGCGGCGATCCACATGTGTCGAATGGCGCGGTTCATGACTGTGCCTCCGATGACTTCGATTCAGCCGTTGCCTTCCGGGCCTCGGCCGCTTGCTGACGTTGACGACGCCGCTCGGCCCGTTCCGCTCGTTCGGTTTCGTGCAGTTCGGCCCGCTCTTGTTCTTCCCGCTCGTGGGCCTCGAACTCCGCTATGTCCTCAGCACTGGCCGGGCCGGTGACCACCGGGCGGCGGGCGGAGTGGGAGATGGCAAGCAGCAGTGCGGCCACGATCCAGTTGGACAGCAGTGAGGAACCACCAGCGGACATGAACGGGGTGGTCAGACCGGTCAGAGGAATCACACGGGTCACGCCGCCGATCACCACGAACAGCTGGATGACCATGATGGAGGCCAGCCCACCGGCCAGCAGCTTGCCGAATCCGTCCGGGGTGCCCAGTGCTGCCCGGAAGCCACGGGAGATCAGCAGGAAGAACATCAGCAGGATGGCGCTGAGACCGATCAGCCCCAGTTCCTCTCCAAAGGCCGTGATGATCATGTCCGAGTTGGAGTAGGAGACCAGATCCGGGCGACCCTGCCCAAGGCCTTGACCGAACAGTCCGCCGGAGGCCATGCCGAAAATACCTTGCACGATCTGGCGGGAGCCGCCCACGGGGGCGTCGTAAATGGCCGGATCAAAGGCGTGCCACCAGGCATCCAGGCGAGCAGCCACGTGACCGAAGGTCTGGGAGGCCACAACGCCACCGGCTGCCACGAACAACAGACCCAACACGATCCAGCTCAGCCTTCCGGTGGCCAGGTAGATCATGGCCACGAACAGCCCGAAGAACAGGATGGCGGTGCCCAGGTCCCGTTGGAAGACCAGCACGCCGATCGACACCAACCAAGCGGCGAACATGGGCGCCAGATCCCGGAAGCGGGGGAGCCGGACGGGACCCACCTTGGGGCCGGCCAACAGGATGACGTCCCGGTTGGTGGAGAGGTAACCGGCAAAGAAGATGGCCAGCGTGATCTTGGCGATCTCACCGGGCTGGAACGTGCGCGCGCCGATGGAGATCCAGATCCTGGCACCGTTGATCTCCGTGCCCAGACCAGGCAACAAGGGCAGCACCAGCAGCAGCGCGGAAACCACCAGGGAGATGTACGTGAACTGCCGCAGACGCCGGTGATCCCGCAGGAACAACAGCACCAGCGCAGCGGCCGTGATGCCGATGGCCGTCCACAGCACCTGGTTGGTCCCTGCCGATGAATCCATGAGCAGATCGATGCGGTGGATCATGGCGATGCCCAGACCGTTCAAGGTCACCACGATCGGCAGGATGTAGGGGTCGGCATAGCGTGCCCGGAACCACAGCACCAGGTGGAGCAGCAGCGAACCACCGATCAACACAGCGGCGGACCGGTAGACGTGGGCTGGTTCAGAGGATGCCTGTTCCGGGTCCACCAGGATGTTGGCACCGATTCCGATGGTCCACGCCACCACCAGCAGCAGGAGCTCGGTCAGGCGGCGTCGTCGTTGCACCGGAGCGGAAGAAGCGCTGGAACCGGCTGTGGGCGCTGTGGGGGCAGCAGCGGGAGTGGTCATCACTGATCACCCTCTTGTGGCGGTGCAGCAGGTGCGGTACCTGCATCTGCGCCGTCCGTGGGTGCTGCCGCCGTGGGGAAACTGACCGTGCCTGAACCCGACGGGCTGGGGGATGCCGTGGCCTCCGGGCTCTGATCTGCCGTGGCTTCATCAGCGCGCAGCCCGTCCACGATGCTCTGGGCGTGCTCCAGACTATTGGCCGGGATGGTGTTCTCCACGCGCGAGCGTGAGTAGGGCGAGAGCTCATCCACTTGGATCTCCGAGGTGTCTTCCACCTGGGAGAGTTGAACGGGGCCCAAGCTTTGGGAAACACCGTTGTAAATGGCCACACGACCTTCAGAAACGCCCACGTAATAGCGTTCCTGGACCCAGGAACTGGCACTGAGGGCAGCAACGGCCAGACCTGCCACCAGCAACAACGCCACCGCAAGGGCAATCCACCGGCCGGTACGCCGTTTGCGCCCAGCACCCAGTGCCTGATCCACCTCGGAGATGTCTGCCAGCTGATCCGTGGCGTTGGTGCGCAGCAATGTGGCGCGGCGGGCAATGGCGGAATCACTGACCGTGGGAATCCGGCCGGTCTGGGTGGCGTTGGCTGCAGCGCCCACCAGGATGTGCGGATGCAGCTCAAGGTCTTGACGCAGCGCAGCAGCTGAAGACGGCCCAACCGGCTCCTGTGGTGCCTGAGTGTTGGGATCAGCCTCCGTGGAGGCGTCTGTGGAGGCTGTCGCAGCCCCGGCGCCAGGCTGTGCCCACGGACGATCCGCAGCCGCGGGCTCGGCCGTCGGTGGGTTGGCGTCCCGATCCGAGATCTGATCGGAGGTCAGGGCGTCCTCCGGGTCCGGGAGAGCACCACTGAGCGGAACACCCAGGGCCTCCACGTCAGCGGCATCCACCACTTCCAGGACCACCACGGTCACATTGTCCGGCGCACCGCGCTGAAGGGTGACGTCCACCAGGGCCTGGGCGATCACGTCCAATTCGGAATCGGCACTGAGCAGACGCTGGATCATCTCAGGGCGGACCACGGCATTGAGCCCGTCCGAGCACAGCAGCCAGCGCTCGCCGGGGGCCGTGGGAATCAGCTCCGACTCAATCTCCGGGGAAGCATCAACATCCCCCAGCACGCGTATGAGCACGTTGCGGTGGGGGTGGGTTTCGGCTTCCTCCGGGCGCAGGCGACCTTCATCAATCAGGCGCTGCACAAAGGTGTGGTCTGTGGTGATCTGCTCCAGCTCACCACCGCGCAACCGGTAGGCCCGGGAGTCACCGATGTGACACAGGGAGATGTTCTCCTGATCGATGATCAGTGAGGTCACCGTGGTGCCCATGCCCCCCAAACGCGGATGCTGTTTGACCAGATCAGCCAAGTTCTGATTGGCGTTCTGGATCTCATCCGCAAGCACCGTGGTGGCATCGCCGTCGTACCCGTCCCGGTCCAGGTGGGTCAGGTCGATCACCGCGGAGGCGGAGGCGACGTCGCCGCCCACGTGACCGCCCATGCCATCAGCCACCACGGCAAGGTGATGCCCGGAGTAGGCGGAGTCATCGTTCTTGGAACGGACCCGGCCAACGTCAGAGCGGGCGGCGAATCGGAAAACCAAGGCCATGTATCAGGACCTCAGTTCCATCACGGATTTGCCCACCCGGAAGGGTTGGCCGACCTCCAAGGCCACGGCGCGGGTCAGACGCTGTTCATTCACGTACGTGCCGTTGGTGGAGCCCAGGTCTTCCAGGAACCAGCGGGAGCCTTGCGGAAACAGACGCGCGTGACGTCCGGAGGCGTAGTCGTCCTCCAAAGGCACCGTGGATTCAGGCGAGCGGCCCATCAGCACGGGGGCAGCACCCAACTGGTAGGTGCGTCCGCTGGTGGGGCCTTGCAGCACCACCAGACTCTGCGGCAGTTGGCGCGGCGGCTGCGGGGCAGCGGCAGCCTGCTGAGGTGCCTGGGGCGCAGCAGCCCCACTGCCTCCACCCTTGTTGCGACGACGACGGTCAACCGCCAGGTCACGCCCCTGAGACATCACGATGGCAACAATGAACACCCACAGCAGTGCCAGGAACCCGTAGCGCAGGAGGGTCACGGTCAATTCAGACATTCAGTGGTTCCTCCTTGGGGCCACCAGCCGGAAGATGATCCGGCTGCGGCCCATGGTGATCACGGAACCGTTGACCAATTCCGCCCGGCCCTGCAGACGTTCCCCGTCCACGTGCGAGCCGTTGGTGGAGCCCAGGTCTACGGCGATCCAGTGATCCCCCATGTGCCGGATCTCCAGGTGACGGCGGGAAACGCCGGTGTCAGAAATGGTCACATCAGCGTCAGCGGAGCGTCCCAGCACCACGGAATCGGCTTCAACAGCCAGGCGCCGACCGTTGATCTCCAACACCGGCACCCAGTGCTGCGGAGTGGATTCCGGGTATCCCCAGTCGTCATCGGGCTGGCTGTACTGGTCACCGTAGGCCGGGGCGTTGGTGTGGGCGCCGTGTCCCCCACGAGGACCATCGGCCACGCCGTGATGCGGCCCGCGGACACCGGCTTCCACGCCGTGAGCTTCCATGCGCGCCGCCGAGGAGGTGATCACGAACTGGCCGCGTTCCACCTCCGGGTTGCGGGTGAAGGAGACTCGCACCGCACCCTGCAACGTGTAGGTCTGGGACCGGGCGTGGCGGATGACCACCTCACACAGTTCCTCCGCCAGAGGCTGGCCCCACTCCTGGGCCTGCGGGAAGTCGTCGTCGGAGAACTCCACCACGAAAACATTGGGCGCCATGGTGCGCCCGGCGGAGATGGTGAACGAGTGCTCATCAAGTTCACGGCGCAGGGCGCTGGCGATCTCAACGGCTTCAATCCGCTTGCGGGAGCCGGTGGAGAAGGCAGTGCGCACGGCGCGTTCGATCCCGCGTTCCAAGTTGTCCAGGAAACCCACGTGCCCTCCTTCCAATCGGCGTTGCGATCCACGAGTCATTCCAGGCGAAGGCACGGGATGCTTGAAAAACCGGGGGCCGCGCGTTCGCCTTGGAGCAACTGACCAAGTCTGTGGTCAGGGTTTGCTCCAAGGATAGTAGACGCACGGCCCCCGGCCTTCTCTGGGAGTCAGCGCAAAACTGCTCCACAGTGATTTCTCAGAGATTGCCGATGGTTGCCAACCGCATGGTGGCGGGCAAGGCCAGGATTTCCTCCACCACGGTGGAATTCACACCGGAGGAGCAGTCGGTGACCATGTAACCGGTGGGTCCCTCCGTGACCAGCTGCTGGCCGTCAACGTTCACTCCGTGCTCGGAAAGCACCGAGTTCACGGCGGTCAGAACGCCCGGGACGTTCTCATGAACGTGCAACAGTCGGACGCCTGCGCGCACCGGCTGCAACTGCACCTGCGGGAAGTTCACGGACAGGGCGGTGGAACCCTGCTCCACGTAGTCCAGCATCTTGGAGGCCACAAAATGACCGATGTTTTCCTGAGCCTCCGCGGTGGAACCACCGATGTGCGGGGTGAGAATCACATTCGGCAAACCCTGCAGCGGTGACTCGAACGGATCGCCGGAGGCCTTGGGCTCCTCCGGGTAGACGTCAATACCGGCGCCGGCAATGTGCCCGGAGACCAGGGCGTCCTTGAGTGCGTCAATGTCCACCACGTGCCCGCGGGAGAGGTTCAGGAACAAGGTGCGGGGACGCATCTTCTCGAACTCGGCGCGCCCGATCAGCCCCGCGTTGGAAAGCCGTCCGTCAACGTGGAGGGAGATGGTCTCCGACTTCTCGAACAACTCATCCATGGACGAGCACTTCTTGGCATTGCCCATGGGCAGCTCGTCACGGACGTCATAGAAATAGACCTGCATGCCCAGGGACTCGGCCAGCACGGAGAGCTGCTTGCCGATGTTGCCGTAGCCGATCAGGCCCAGCGTGCGCCCGCGGACCTCATGGGCGCCCTTGGCGGACTTGTCCCAGTTGCCGGAGTGCATGGCGGCGTTCTTGTCCGTGAGGTGACGGGCCATGCTGATGATTTCCCCAATGGCCAGTTCCACCACGGACCGGGTGTTGGAGTAGGGGGCGTTGAAGCACGGGGTGGCGAACTCGGCTGCAGCCACCAGATCGATCTGATTGGTGCCGATGCAGAACGCACCCACGGCCATCAGATCCGGGCGGGCCTCAAACACCGCTCGACTGACTGTGGTCTTGGAGCGGATGCCCAGCAGGTCAACACCCTCCAGGGCTTCGATCAGCTCGGCTTCGTCCAGGGCCCCCTTCCTGGTTTCGACCTCCACGCCGTGACGGCGCAGGATCTCTTCGGCATCGGTGTGGATGTTTTCCAGGAGAAGTGCTTTCACGGTGTTCGAGTCTAATCCTGATCCATTTCAGTCACGAAGATCGATGCCGAACACCCGCTTCACTGCCGTCACAACGTGACGACCGTAACGCTGACCCGACGGTGTGGAGGCGTACGGGAGGAACCGGCGGGGGTGATCCGGGTGCGTGATCTTCCCGTGCGTGGGCCCTGAGGTCACGACGACGAACCCCGCTGCGCGCAATCTCTTGAGCAACTCCGCCTGATTGGTGGGGTATCTGGTGCCGCGTCCACCCGAGGCGGAACGGCCGGATCCGGGCTCCTCCGGCAAAGGGCTGTCCGGGCGACGCGCCAGGGCCCAACCGGCGCGGTAGATGCCCATGATCTGACCGTCTGTGCGGCGGATCTGCACACACAAATCCCCACGCAGGAAGTAGTCGGTGCGGCCAAGGTCCGCCGACCATGAATCCTCCGGATCCTCCACACACTGTTGGAGATCCTCCAGCGTGGCCTCCCATGCGCCCACCACGGGCACGTTGGCCTCCGGCGCGCTCAGCTTCAAGCTCTCTCCGGTGGGGACGGGGGTCCCGGAAACGACGGAGTACAAGGTGTTCTGGGTGCCCCATGCCCGGGCAGAGTTCTGCTCCAGGGCGGCGGTGATCCTGGCGGCCAGGTCCTTGCGTTGCCTGGTGGTCAGTGGTTTGGGCACGGAGGGGGCGTCGTCGTTGACGGCCGGGGAGTCGACCGGGGTGCTCGCCGTGGAGCGGCGGGCGTGGTTGCGGGCAGCGGTTGCGTAGTCCACGGGTTTGACGGTCAACGCGGGATCGCGGCGTCCGGCCATGGTGGCAGGGGTGGATGCGGCAGGCCTGCCCGTGGGCGGATTCGGGTCTGCTGTGGGCATGGGCCAACTCCTCTCCCGGTAGGCTCGAGTGCGTGCAGTGCGACTATCACAACCGGGGTCTGTGCCACTCGTGCACGCTGATCGATCAACCCTACGCGCTGCAGCTGGCCGCCAAAGCCGCAGGTGTGCGGGAGGTCCTGAGTCAGGCCGGGTCAGACACGGGTGCGCTGCAATGGCTCGAACCCGTGGCAAGTGCTGAATCCGGGTTCCGTAACAAGGCCAAGATGGTGGTCGCCGGGAGCGTTCAGGAGCCCACGTTGGGGATCCTTGACCCCCGCGGCCGTGGTGTTGATCTGCGTGCCTGCCCGCTCTACCTGGAGGTGGTGGGCCAAGCTCTGGAGCAGGTGGCCCGGTTCAGTGCGGAACTGCGCCTGCTGCCGTACAACGTGACCAAGGCTCGCGGCGAACTCAAGCACGTGCTGCTCACGGTCTCCGCCGGCAGTGAGTTGATGTTGCGCTTTGTTCTCCGATCCCAGCGCCAAGTGCAACGCATTCGGGAGAACCTCCCGACCCTGCAGGCAGCACTGCCCTCCTTGTCGGTGGTTTCCGTCAACCTCCAACCCGAGCACAAGGCTGTGCTGGAAGGCCCGGAGGAGCTGGTGCTGACCGAGCAGGACAGCTTGCGCATGCAGGTCAACCACGTGCCGCTGAGGGTGCGCTCGCGGTCCTTCTTTCAGACCAACACAGAAGTTGCCGCCGCCCTCTACCGGCGCGCGGCAGTCTGGGCCGACCAGATCAACCCCTCACGGGTGCTGGACCTCTACTGCGGGGTGGGCGGGTTCGCGCTGCACATGGTGGGGCCCTCCCGGTCCGTACTGGGCGTGGAGGTTTCTTCAGAAGCCGTGCGCGGGGCCCGCGAGGCTGCCGCCCACATGGGGCTGGGGCCAGAATCCGTGCAGTTCCACGTCGGGGATGCCACAGCCTGGCAGCAACAGTTGGGTTCTGCATCCTCGCCTGGGGCGTACGACGACGGCGGGGCGGCGGATCTCGTCGTCGTGAATCCACCCCGGCGGGGCCTGGGTGCTGAGCTGGCACACCGTCTGGATGAGTGTGCGGCCCAGGACCTGATCTACTCGAGCTGCAACGCGCGTTCCCTGGCGCGCGATCTGGCCAACATGCCCTCCTGGCGGCCCGTGGAGGGGCAGGTGCTGGACATGTTCCCGCACACCACCCACTACGAGGTTGCGCTACTCCTGCAGCGCAGGTGAGGCAGCCCCTGCGCCCGCATGAGGTGTGGTGGGCTTCAGAGTCGTTCCAGCGGTGGCACGTGCAGCGGGCCGCCGGATGCGAACTCCCGCAACCGGTGGGTGGCAGTGATGACGTAAGCCGCTTCCAGATTGCTGAAGTGCGGGTTCTCCACCAAGGTCATGGTGTAGAGCTGGTCATCCCGGAACGGGGCCAACATGCCGCGCAGGGACGACTGGATGTCCGGGCGCTGCAACAACACCCAGGTGCTGCGGTGCACGCGCTGGATCACATGAACCCCGTCCACCATCTCCACAAAGGGATCGTTGCCGGAAATACCGGCCGAGGCTGACAACCGGCCCTCATCAATTCTGGTCAGAACACCCACGCACAGCAGCATCTCCACCGTCACGCGGTTACCGCTGATCAACGCCTCTTGAAGGACTTCATCAATCTGCGGGCCCGGGGTGCGTGACTTCAACACCGGCGGCAGCAGCTTGGGCAACTTGCGCTTGGGGGCCCGGGGATCGGGTATTCCCGGGAGCTCGTAGCGCAACACGTAGAAGCCGGGAACGGTGGGATACAGGGTGGAGTCCACGGGGCTGGTCTCCCCATGCAGCACGTCTGCGCTGACACCGGCCACCAGCAGCACGTTGGAAATGGTGGCGGCGGCTTCAAAGGCCTCACGGACCAGCTCATCAAAGATCACACGGGGCTGGCGGTGCACGGTGCGGTACTCCACGAGCACTGAATCGAACGCGCGGATACCTGGGGGCGGAGGGGGGACGGAGAGGTCGGGCACAACAGAATCCTGATCACAGCTAATGGGAGCGGCCACGGCAGAGGCGAGTGGACAACTTTAGTGTCGCGTCAATCATTGGCCGTCCCAGGCCCATGAGCGTCATTGAGTATGACCACACAACTGACTACAGGGAGGGGGTGTGTTGTGGCTTCTGGGGGTTCGGTGGTCGCTCCGTTCCTCCGCTGCTTCCCGCTTGTCCGCTGAGCAGTGACTTGTGACGCTGGTGGGCCGCTCTCCTGCGCCGAACGGTGACTTGTGCCGCCCAAAAGTCCCCGTCCCCCGCTGAGCAGTGACTTACGCCGTCCATAAGTCCCCGTCCGCCGCTGAGAAGTGCTTTGTGCCGCCCATCAGCGCTGATGGGCGGCACAAATCGCTTCTCGACGATGGATGGCGGCAACTAGTCGCTGCTCGGTGGATGACTCCATCCTGAACATGGTTCTGGCCGCTCTCGTAGAAGGTTTTGCGGCCAAAAAGCGTGTTTGGAATGTTGAGGTCAGCCCTTGACCGAGACCTCGACTCGGTTGAGCCAGGGGTCCTGGAACGCCAGGGTGGCGCCGTCGTCGTGGGTGGTGACTCCGTGGTGGGTGAGACGTTCGGTGAGTTCGCCGATGTCGTCGGTGCCGGGAAGCTCCAGGCGCACGGTGCCCAGGCCGAGGGATTTGGGACGGGGGCCGGCGCCGCGGCTGTTCCACGTGTTCATGGCCATGTGGTGGTGGTAACCGCCCGCGCTGACAAACAGGGCCTGCGTGCCCATGGTGGCGGTGGTTTCAAAGCCGAGCTGGTCCACGTAGAAGCGCTTGGCGTTGGCGATGTCACCCACCTGCAGGTGAACGTGACCCACGGTGGCGCTGCGCTGATGCGCCTGGTCAACAGCGGTTTCCGTGAGGTGTTCCCGCATGAAGGCGTTGGGGTCCAGCAACAGGGAGTCCATCTCCACACGGCCGTGGACCCAGCTCCATTCAGTACGGTCCCGGTCCCAATACAGCTCCACGCCGTTGCCCTCCGGATCGGAGAAGTAGAAGGCCTGGCTGACCAGGTGATCCGCACTGCCGGTGAAGGTCCCGGGGTAACGGCTGGCCACGCTGTAGATGGCGGCGGCAAGATCGGCCTGGGTTTCAAACAGGATGGCCGTGTGGAACAAGCCCGCCTGGTTGTGGGACACCCGTTGCAGCTCCCGGGCGAGTTCCAGGATGACCAGCGCCTGATTGTTGCGGCCCATGACAACGCGCAGCGGAGTCTCAGAGAGCACGTTCAGGGTGATGGCGTCCCGGTAGTAGTCCGTCATCTTCTGCAGATCCCCAACCAGCAGTGTCACGGCACCCATGGAGGTGTCGGCGGCCAGGAGGTCGGTGCGGGTGGCGGTGGTCATGGCGGGAACCTCCGTTAGATAGTTGTTGCTTTAATTAAAACACTAGGCCGCTATACTTGTAGCGTCAACCAATGTGAGGGTTTGTGATGAGCGATACGCCGTGGCTCGACGACGACGAACTGGCCACCTGGGTGCGCCTTGTTGCCCTGGTGGAACTGCTGCCGGGCGTCCTGGACACCCAGCTGCGTGAAGACTCCGGGCTGATGCACTTTGAGTACTACACGTTGGCCATGCTCTCCGAAGCCCCCGACCGGACCTTGCGCATGACCGAGCTGGCCCACCAGACCAACGCCACCTTGCCCAGGCTTTCCCACGTGGTTCGCCGTATGGAGGAGCGCGGGCTGGTGAAACGCGCGCCAGCGCCGGATGACCGTCGCGCCACCGTGGCGCAGCTGACGGACGCGGGTTGGTCGGTGGTTCAGGATGCGGCGCGGGGCCACGTGGGTACGGTTCGCTCACGGGTCCTGGACGCCCTCAGCCCGGAGCAAGTGGGGCAGTTGCGCCAGATCACCGAGGCCATCCTGCCCAGGTTGGACCCGAGTGGGTCCATGGCCGGGACCTACACGCGCTACGACCGCTGACCGGTTCCCCGCTGGCGTCCTGCCAGCGCCACGTGCGCGGCTGGTGACGGACGGACGGACGGACTGCTCGCGGACGCAAATGGCCAGTTCCAGTACGCAAAAAGCCAGGAGAACCGAGAAACGGTGGTCAAACGCGTACCGAGGTGGTCAGCGGAGGCGCAGTCGACACGGATTGAGGTGCAGCTGGGGCCTCCGGCACCCAGCGGAAATGACTGAAGGCCCCGGTCTTCACCGGGGCCTTCATCTTGTGGGTGTTCCACGAAACTCGCTGACCAGGGCAAACGCCGGTGCTCCAGCCAACGCGTGTACACGGGTGGTGAAGATTTTGTACACCTGCTTGACTGCTGGGGATGGAGTGGTCTCTGGCGTCGTGCTGAGTCGCATGGGCTGGCCCGATGACATCGCCGCCATCATTGCGTGCGTAGCCTCCGAACATGGTCGATGGGCCACCGGCCAGGTCCTCGATGCCACTGGCGGCAGCAGCTTGTAGATCAGCCTGCCTAACCTGTTGCTAGTTGTAAGAGGGCGTGACGTTGTTGACACGGTCCGGGGTGCGTGAGGC
>NZ_JROX01000115.1:0-6141 GCF_000800955.1 Kocuria sp. ZOR0020 | reverse complement strand
ACCACACAGGGTGGCTCCAACATTGTGGTGTCCATGCCGGGCGCTCCGGACAGTGCCACCCGCGAACTCATCCAGACCTCAGCACAGATGAGTTTCCGTCCTGTGCTGTTGACGGGCGCGGCTGAGGCGGTTCCGGAGGATCAGCGCACGGCTGAGGACCAGTTGCCGAACCCCACCGCGGAACCCGCCGACTCCTCTGACACCAATTGGATCACTGCCGATCTGATGCAGGAGTTCGAATCCACGGACTGCACCCAACCGCAGAGCCCGGAGGAGCGTGCTGCGCAGAACCCGGATCAGGCCGTGATCGCCTGTGAACCGGAGGCAGGCACCAAATACATCTTGGGTCCGGTGGAGATCCAAGGCACGGAGATTTCTGACTCGAGCTACGGCATGGCCCAAGGTCAGGGAGGTACCACCACCGGACAGTGGGCTGTTGACCTTCAGTTCAACTCAGAAGGCACGGAGACCTTCCAGCAGCTCTCCGAACGCCTCTACAACATCGGCCAGACCACACCCGGGGATCCGCGCAACCAGTTCGCCATTCTGCTGGACGGTGAAGTGATCTCCGCCCCCCAGATGAACGCCGTGATCCCCAACGGCCAGGCCCAGATCACGGGACGGTTCACGGAGGAATCGGCATCGTTCCTGGCCGAGCAGCTGCGTTACGGGTCCCTTCCCGTCAGCTTCTCCATTGCCTCCGAGCAGCAGATCTCCGCCACCCTGGGTGCTGATCAGCTGCGCATGGGCATCATTGCCGGGCTGATCGGCCTGCTGCTGGTGGCAGTGTGGTCCATCATCCAGTACAGGTGGCTGGGCTGGGTCAACATCATCTCCCTGATCGTGTTGGGGCTGATGTCTTGGCTTGCCATCACGCTTCTGGGCTGGGCACTGAACTACCGGCTGTCCCTGGCCGGTGTGGCCGGTCTGGTGGTGGCCATCGGCATGGCAGCGGACTCCTTCATCGTGTACTTCGAACGCATCAGGGATGAGGTCCGCATCGGACGCACCATTCCCTCGGCCATCGATCACGGGTGGAAACGCGCGCAGCAGACCATCTTGGCCTCCAAGGCCGTGAACCTGATCGCCTCCGTGGTGCTCTACTTTGTGGCCGTGGGCAACGTGCGCGGGTTCGCCTTCACCCTGGGTCTCACCGCGGTGATCGATCTGCTGGTGGTTTTCTTCTTCACCCACCCGGTCATGGTCTACCTCTCCCGCACCAAGTACTTTGGCCGCGGCAGCCCCGGGTCCGGACTGGACCCCAAGGCGCTGGACGCCGTGCCCTTCTACCGCGGATCGGGACGGTTGCGCACCCCGGACGATCTTGACCCCGCCTCCGGTGCCACCCAGATCGACGACGCCGACCCCACCACCTCCCGTACGGAGGACAGCGCCCCGGCCCAACCTTGGTCCCCAGAGGCAGCAACCTCTCAGACGGAGCAGACCGCAGAGCCAGAGGCCGCACCGCAGGAGGATCAACCACCGATCAAGGTGGCCACCGGTGTCAATGACGGTCTCACGCTGGCCGAGCGTCGTCGTCAAGCACGACTGTCCGCTGCCTCCGGAGGCCGGGCGCCTGCTGAGAACACCACCACGGAGAAGGGAGAGGCCTGATGTCACGGTTCGCCGATTTCGGTAACGACCTCTACAGCGGACGGAAGTCCTTTCCGTTTGTCCCCAAGCGCAAGTTGTGGTTGAGCATCGCAGCCTTGCTGGTGGTGATCTCCGCACTGATCCCTGTGGTCCGTGGGGGATTCAACTTGGGCATCGACTTCACGGGTGGCTCGGAATTCGTGGTCTCCAACGTTGCGGACAGCAGCCTGGAACCGGGCCAGGAGGCCGTGACCTCCACCGGGCACGACGGCGAATCCACGGTCACCAACATCGCCCCCGGCACCATTCGAGTGCAGACCGAACAACTCGACGACGACCAAACCTTGGCGGTGCGTGAAGCGCTGGTTCAGGCCTACGACGTCTCAGAGGATCAGGTGGCCTCCAACTTTGTGGGTCCCACGTGGGGTGCCGGGATTTCCCAGCAGATGATCCGCGGTCTGGTGATCTTCCTGGCCCTGACCGCCGTGGTCATGGCGCTGTACTTCCGCACCTGGAAGATGTCCCTGGCCTCCATGGCCGGTGTGTTCGTCACGGTGGCCCTGACGGTGGGCACCTACTCTCTGGTGGGTTTTGAGGTCACACCATCGGCCATCATCGGGTTCCTCACCGTGTTGTCCTACTCGCTGTATGACACCGTGGTGGTCTTTGACAAGGTCCGTGAGAACACCCGCGGGTTGCTGGACGGCAGCGCGCCACCGCCACGGTTGAATCGCGGATTCTCCGATCAGGTGAACCTGGCCGCCAACCAGACCTTGGTGCGTTCCATCAACACCTCCGTGGTGGGACTGCTGCCCGTGGGCTCCATCTTGTTCATCGGCGCCGCCCTGCTGGGGGCAGGGACGTTGAAGGACCTGGCCCTGGCACAGTTTGTGGGCATTGTGTGGGGCACCCTGGCCACGCTGTTCGTGGCCACCCCCGTGTACGCGGCTTTGCGGTCTGTGGAACCCGGTGTGAAGCAGCAGGAAGCCCGTGCAGCGGACCTGGCGTATCAGGCCGAAACGGTGGATGCGCCGGCTACAGAACCTACTGATGTTGCCCAACCGACCCATGCCGCCAAACCGACCGACGCTTCCGAGAGGGCCCGAACCCAGGCTTCTGCCCACAGCGAGTCCGCAGTCGGAGAGGTTCCCGGACGGTCCTAGAATGGTGTCCCTGACCCAGCCGGTGATCCGGCGCTGTGTCAGAGATGTTGAGCTAGGAGGACACCGTGGAGCAGAACTCGATCCAGTCCGATCGGGGCCAGCACCCGGAGTCCTTGCGCGCGCCTGATGCCACCACCGCTCATGCTGGTGCAACCGCACCGGTGGATGGAGACGCGCAAGGAGGTGGTGCGTCGTCGTCGCCTGCTGGTGCAGGTGGCCGGACGGGGTCCACCACCTCCGGTACCCACGGTGTGGTTCCCGCCGCCCGGCCGGTGTTCGGGCGGCCCGTGTTCCCTGGGCGCTCTGAGCGGATGCGCTCCGCGCTGTCGTATCTCTCCGGTGCCTCCATTTCTCAGTCCCCGCTGATTGAACCTCTGTTGCGCACTGTCCGGGAAAACGCACCGCAGGAGGACGTGACGGTGTTGCAGCGTGCTTTCGCCGTTGCAGACCGTCAGCACGAAGGCCAGAAGCGCAAGAGCGGGGATCCCTACATCACCCACCCGGTGGCGGTGACCACCATCTTGGCGGAGCTGGGTATGACCGGTCCGGTGTTGGTGGCTGCCTTGCTGCACGACACCGTGGAGGACACCGACTACACGTTGGAGCAGCTGAGCCAGGAGTTCGGTGAGGAAGTCGCCCAGCTGGTGGACGGCGTGACCAAACTGGAGAAGGTCCAGTACGGGGAACACGCCCAAGCGGAGACCGTGCGCAAGATGATCGTGGCCATGGCCCGGGACATCCGGGTGCTGCTGATCAAACTGGCCGACCGGCTCCACAATGCCCGCACCTGGCGGTTCGTCTCCCAGGAGTCCTCTGCCAAGAAGGCCCGGGAGACCCTGGAGATCTTTGCGCCACTGGCCCACCGCTTGGGCTTGAACACCATCAAGTGGGAGCTGGAGGACCTGTCCTTTGCGGCGTTGTACCCCAAGATCTACGACGAAATAGTCCGCATGGTGGGGGAGCGTCAGCCCCAGCGGGAGCGGAATCTGGCGCAGATCCGCAGTTTGGTGGCGGAGGACCTGGCCGAATCGGGGATCGAGGCCGTGATCACCGGCCGACCCAAGCACTACTACTCCGTGTACCAAAAGATGATTGTGCGCGGTAAGGACTTCAACGAGATCCACGATCTGCTGGCGGTGCGGGTCCTGGTCTCCTCCGTGCGCGAGTGCTACGCGGCGCTGGGTTCCTTGCACGCGCGGTGGCGTCCGCTGCCGGGGCGGTTCAAGGACTACATCGCCATGCCCAAGTTCAACATGTACCAGTCCTTGCACACCACGGTGCTGGGACCCGGTGGTCGGCCCGTGGAGATCCAGATACGTACCCACGAGATGCACCGTCGGGCCGAATACGGTGTGGCCGCGCACTGGAAGTACAAGGACCACGCGCGCTCGGGTGGTGCCGGTGACACCCCCAAGGCCAGCTCCCAGGACATGGGATGGTTGAAGTCCTTGGTCTCATGGCAGGACGACACCAAGGACTCCACTGAGTTCCTGGATTCCCTGCGCTATCAGATCGACACCAAAGAGGTCTACGTGTTCACCCCGCGCGGGGACGTCATGGCCTTGCCGGCAGGTTCCACCCCGGTGGACTTTGCCTACGCGGTGCACACCGAGGTGGGGCAGAAGACCATTGGTGCCCGTGTCAACGGCAAGCTGGTGGCACTGTCCTCCACCTTGCAGCACGGCGACTGGGTGGAGGTGCTCACCTCCAAGTCTCCGGATGCCGCGCCCTCCCAGGACTGGTTGAAGTTTGTCTCCTCCCCACGGGCGCGGCAGAAGATCAAGCAGTTCTTCACCAAGGAGCGCCGGGAGGAGGCGATCACCCGCGGTCAGGAGGCGTTGACCCGTGCCCTGCGCAAGCATCACCTGCCGTTGCAGCGCACCGTGACCCAGGAGGCCCTGGTCTCCGTTGCCCAGCAGTTGAACAAGACGGACATCACGGCCCTGTACGAGGCCATCGGCAATGAAACTGTCTCCTCCCGGGAGGTCATCGACCTGTTGGTGGAGTCCGCCGGCGGTGCCGACGGTTCCGTGGAGGACTTCGCGGACACCATCTCCGCCATCCGACCCGTCAGACAGGGGGTTGCCGATTCCGGGGTGGCGGTGGACGGGGCCTCGGACGTGTACGTGAAGTTGGCGCGGTGCTGCACGCCCGTGCCGCCGGACGAGATCGTGGGTTTCGTGACCCGCGGGCAGGGCATTTCCGTGCACCGGGTGGACTGTTCCAACATGCGCAACCAGACCGAATCCGAGCGCCGGATATCAGTGCATTGGGCGCCCACGCAGTCCTCGGTGTTCCTGGTGGAGATTCAGGTGGAGGCCCTGGACCGGCAGAAGTTGCTCTCCGATGTCACCCGCGTGCTTTCCGAGAACCACGTGAACATTCTGGCGGCCAATGTCCACACGTCCTCGGACCGTCTGGCCATCTCCCGGTTCTCGTTTGAGATGGGGGATGCCCGGTACCTGGACCACGTGCTCAACCAGGTCCGCAACATTGACGGCGTGTACGACGTCTACCGGACTTCCGCTCAGCAGCGTCTGCCGGAGAAACCGCGGTCCACGACCTGAACCAGGGACCACCCGGTGCCCTCATGCGGGAACCGGCAAGCCCAACTGCCTGCACACCTTGCGGACCGTGATCACGCCTCTGGTGCGGTGTGGCAACCGCGAACGAGCGCGCAACAAGCCCACCACCTGCGCGCCGTCAACGCCCAGATGGGGTGCGGTCAACAGCAGCCTTAATGCCGCCAGCCCTGCGGGATCCTCCCAACAGGCCAGATCCGCGGCCGTGCGCAACGGTGTGGTCACGCAGCACCCGTGAAAGTGGTCAACGTCCTGGGGCTCGTAGAGCAGCTGACGCACGGTCCATCGCACCGCGGCACTGGGCGGTGCTGGGCGAGTGCTGCAGCGATTCTCCCGGTGCGTGACGAACTCCAGCACGGAGGGCGGGGTGGCGCAGGCATGGAACCAAGCGGCCGATCCCCGGTGCAGGATGGCGGACTCCCGGACCCTGCGTGGAACGCACACCGCCACCGCAGCGGCCTTGACCTGCCGCGTCTGGGCAGTGCCCACAGCCACATGGACCGGTCCCAGAACCGGCACCAGAGCTGAGTCTGTCACCAGGGCGGAGAGCTCTGCACCATTCACGACGGCGGTCGTAGTCTCCCAGCCCGGCGGTACCGTCCCGGCTCCGTGAGCCATCCACAGGGTTGGCTGCTGAACCGACGGTGCGCCGCGCAGAACAGCCGGTGTGGAATCAACCAGGCTCAGGCCCACGGGCCAACGGGATTCGACGGTCATGCCTCCATCCAAGCCAGTGGCCTGGACCAACGGGAAGGGGGTCGTCCATCCTGTGGATGAACGACCCCCGTCAGCCAGTGTGTTCA
>NZ_JROX01000114.1:0-5799 GCF_000800955.1 Kocuria sp. ZOR0020 | reverse complement strand
GGCTTGTGGCTGCCCTGCTCCATCCGCGCTCAGCCAGCCCGGACGGGGGTATCGGTGGCACTCACCCTCCGCAGGCCTGGACAAGGCGGGGCAAGAGATCCCGGAGGGCGTCGTCGCCGGCTTGGGCGAAGCCCACCACGATTCCTTGCCCCGTGGTGGTTGCCAGAGGTGAGGCTGGTTTGCCCCGGGTACCCCAGGCCCAGTAGCTGGACTGACGGCCCACTCGCAGACCGGCTTCCTGGCAGCGGTGCACCACGGTGTCCTCCGGAAGATCGGTGTCAATGACCGCATCAATACCGCCGTGCATGGGGGTCAGGTGGGCGTGATCCGCTTGTTTGAAGGCTTGTTGGACTGCAGCCCGACGGCGACCGTAGGTCGCGCGCATGCGCTGGGTGTGGCGGCGGACGTAACCGGAATCCAACAAGTGCGCCAAGGCGTACTGAGTGGTGGCAGCAACGGGCAGCCCCAATGTGGCGCGTAGACGGGTGACGTCCCCCACCAGGTTCAGCGGCAGCACCAGGTATCCGGTGGCCAAGGACGGTGTGAGCAGTGTGGAGAACGTGCCCAGGAGCGCCACTTGCTCGCGGGAGGTGTCAAGGTCAGAGAGCGTGGGCAGGGGGGTGCCCACGTAGCGCAGCTCCGAATCGAAATCGTCCTCCACAATCAACACGTCCCAGCGTTGGGCCCACTCCAACAAAGCCAGGCGACGATCCAGCGTCAAAGACCCACCCAATGGGTACTGGTGACTGGGGGTCACGATCAGGACGTCCGGGGCGTCCCGTCCCGTGGGCAGCAGGTCCACTCTCAAGCCGTGCGAATCCACTGTGCACGGGACCACTGTGTGCCCGTGCGCGGTGGGGACCTGGCGTAACCCGGGGTGTCCTGGGGATTCAAGGCCGATACGTAGCTGGGTCCGGTTGTTGCGTGCCGCTGCTGCGGCCAGTAGGAGGGTCAGGCCCTCACGAGCCCCGGCGGTGACGGCAATGTGTGAGCTCGGTACGGGAAGAGCTCGCATCAGCCGTAGGTGTTCCGCCACTGCGTTGCGCAGATCGCTCGATCCCAACGGCTGCTCGGGTGCACCGGTGGGTTGTTGTGCGGCATGGCGCCACGCCGAGCGCCAAGCGGTTCCCGCAACCTGGGCTGCGTCTGGTTGACCGGGGCGAAGGTCCACCAGTTCGGTGGGTGGGCCTTGATCGGCAGGGCGGGTCGGGCGTGTGCCTGAGGCATGAGCCGCGACTGCGTGGCGTGGGTCTGGTTGCCTGATGGGCTGTTGATCCAACGTCACGGGGTGAATGCGGTCCAACTGTGGGTGCACCGTGGTGGGTTTGCCTTGGGAGGCCAGCAAATATCCCTCAGCCAACAACTGGTCATAAGCAGCAACTGCGGTTCCGCGCGAAATCTTCAACTGGTTGGCCAGGACCCGCGTCGAAGGCAGGGCATCACCGGGGGTGAGCATGAATCGGGTGATCTGTTCGCGGATGCCGTCAGCCACCTGTACGGGCAGGGGCCTGGGGTCGGATCTGTCCAGCACCAGGGTGAGATCGATGGTGGCACGCGGGGTCATGGTGTGAATTGTTCAGGTTTTCACCCCAACTGGTCCAGTCAAGGTGGTGGGAACTGGATCTTGTGATGGACCAGAAGTTCCGTGAGGATGGCTTCCATGACCGAAACCAGCGCTGCACCCACGTCCACCACCGGCTCACCCCTGGTCAAGCGAGGCCTTGCCGAGATGCTCAAGGGCGGGGTGATCATGGACGTCGTCACCGCCGAGCAGGCACGGATCGCGGAGGATGCGGGTGCGGTCGCCGTGATGGCACTGGAACGGGTGCCCGCTGACATCCGTGCTCAGGGCGGGGTGGCGCGGATGTCTGACCCGGATCTGATTGACCAGATCATCGAGTCCGTCTCCATTCCCGTGATGGCCAAGGCGCGGATCGGGCACTTTGTGGAGGCGCAGGTCCTTCAGGAACTGGGCGTGGACTACATCGACGAGTCAGAGGTGCTCAGCCCCGCCGATTACGTCAACCACATCGACAAACACTCTTTCACCGTGCCTTTCGTGTGCGGGGCCACCAACCTGGGGGAGGCGCTGCGCCGTCTGGCGGAGGGTGCGGCCATGATCCGCTCCAAGGGCGAGGCCGGCACCGGGGACGTCTCCGAGGCCACCAAGCACATCCGCACCATCCGCAAGCAGATTGCCGAGCTGCAGGCCACGTTCCGCGCCAACCCGGATGAACTGTTCGTGGCCGCCAAGCAACTGC
Source organism: Kocuria sp. ZOR0020 (assembly GCF_000800955.1). Taxonomy (NCBI): domain Bacteria; kingdom Bacillati; phylum Actinomycetota; class Actinomycetes; order Micrococcales; family Micrococcaceae; genus Kocuria; species Kocuria sp. ZOR0020. The sequence continues at coordinate 3,538 of NZ_JROX01000114.1, read as the reverse complement.
AGGCCCCGTACGACATTGTCCGGGAGGTGGCCGAAACCGGGAAGCTGCCCGTGGTGCTGTTCACCGCTGGTGGTGTTGCCACCCCGGCCGATGCCGCCATGATGATGCAGTTGGGAGCCGATGGCGTGTTCGTGGGTTCCGGGATCTTCAAGTCCGGCAACCCCGCCCAGCGCGCGGAGGCCATTGTTGCCGCCACGGCCCAGTACGACGACCCCGCAGCCATTGCCAAGGCGTCCCGCGGTCTGGGCGAAGCCATGGTGGGCATCAACGTGGCAGACCTGCCCGCCCCGCATCGGCTGGCCGAACGCGGCTGGTGACCGCCTGCCGGAGCACGACGCCGCCGCACCGGTCCGCGCCGCAACCTCACCGGTCCGCGGGGTCAGCGGCGGGGTTGCCCGTCCCACGGTGGGAATTCTTGCTTTGCAGGGTGGCGTGGCGGAACATGCCGCCATGCTGGAGACCTTGGGGGCTCGGGTGGTGCCGGTGCGCACGGAAGGTGCGCTGACGGCGTCGTCGTTGGACGGGCTGGTGCTACCCGGTGGTGAGTCCTCCACGGTGGACCGGTTGCTGCGGCGATTCCAGCTGCGTGACCCGCTGGTGGAGATGCTGGCGGAGGGCCTGCCCGTGTTGGGCACGTGCGCGGGGATGATCCTGCTGGCGGAGCAGATCGTGGACCCGGCTCCCGGGCAGCAGTCCCTGGCTGTGGTGCCCATCTCCGTGCAGCGCAACGCTTTTGGGCCTCAAGCGGACTCGGCCACGGAGATGCTGGAGACCACCTTGGGCCCCGTGAATGCCGCCTTCATTCGCGCGCCGGCGGTGGTCTCCGCGGGGGACGGTGTTGCAGTCGTGGCACGTAGGGGCACGGATGTCGCAGGTGACGGGCCGACTGTTGGTGTGGCCACGGATCAAGCGGTGGCACTGTCCTTCCACCCGGAACTCACCGGGGATGTGACCTTCCACCGTGAGTTCCTGAACCGGCTCTGAGCCTGCCCGGCAGGAGAGCCCTGTGCGCAGCGGGGATCTAGTCAGCGTGGATTCAGGTCATGGTGAGGCAGCACACCATGGCTACCGGTAGGGTTCGTAGCAATTGAGCAGGTGGGATCGCAACGGAGGGCCACATGTACCTGGGGATCGACATCGGCACGGGCAGCACCAAAGGCGTATTGGTGGATTCGCAGGGCCGCATCCAACGCAAAAAGGTTGTGGAGCATCTGATGTCGACCCCTCGGACGGGGTGGGCTGAATTCGAGGCAGACACACAGTGGTGGGCTGAAGTCAGGGAGATCTGTGCCGACCTCATGCAGGGCCTCGGAGATGAGTCGCCGGCCGGGGTGTGTGTCAGCGGTATGGGGCCGTGTCTGGTGCTGACGGATGAACAGTTCACTCCCGTGCGTCCTGCGATCCTTTACGGGGTGGACACCCGAGCCCAGGAACAGATTGCCAACCTGACACAGGAACTCGGCGCTGACAACATCGTTCAAACCTGCGGCAACGCATTGTCCAGTCAATCAGTCGGGCCCAAAATGCGTTGGGTTCAGGAGCACGAACCCGAGAATTCTGCCAAGGCCAGTCACTGGTTCAGCGCCCATAGCTTCATAGTGGCCAAGCTGACCGGTTAATACACCATGGACCACCACACCGCCAGCCAGTCTGATCCTCTCTATGACCTGGACAGCGCCGATTGGGTGCCGGATTGGTATTCACGAATCGCTGGGCATCTTCAGCCACCGCGCTTGGCCTGGCCGGCCGACCCAATTGGTACAGTCACCCCCCAAGCCTCTGAAACCACCGGACTTCCGGTCGGCATTCCCGTGTGCGCGGGACCGGTGGATGCCTGGGCCGAGGTATGGGGTGCCGGCGTGCGGAACCCGGGTGACACCATGCTGCAATACGGGTCCACATTCTTTGTTGTTCACAACTTGAAGGCGCCGTCGTCACATGCACAATTGTGGTCCACCGCAGGAGTGGCACCTGGATCCCGGTGCCTAGCGGCAGGTACTGCAACATCGGGAAGCCTGACCACATGGTGGCGGCGTCTGTGGGGGAATCCGGATTTCAGTGCTCTTGCAGATTCGGCAGCAGACGTACCCCCGGGATCCCGAGGTCTGATCGTTTTGCCCTACTTTGCTGGTGAACGGACACCTATTTTTGATGCAGATGCCAGAGGGACCATTACGGGACTCACGCTGGCGCACGGTGCCCCGGAGTTGTTCCGAGCCACCTATGAAGGAATCGCCTGCGGTGTCCGGCAAATTCTCGAGCTACTTGAAGATGGCGCTGAACGCCCCGGGCGACTGGTAGCTGTTGGTGGTAGTACCACTTCAGAATTGTGGGTGCAACTGGTCAGCGACCTCACCGGCAGGACTCAAGAGGTTCCTGAGCAAACCATTGGGGCGGCGTACGGAGATGCCCTGATGGTTGCTCAGGCGGTCCATGACGTGGACACCACACCGTGGACGGCCATCGAGCGCATGGTTGAGCCACAGGAGAAAAACCGTCAGGTGTATGAAGAACTCTCTGCGGACTTCACTGAACTGTATTCTCTCAACCGCGAGATCATGCACCGGTCTGCGCAGCGGCAACGTCAGGCAGAGAGTGATGGGGAGACTGATCGTCTGTCAGTCCCAAAGCCGTGACAAGGGCGCGGGCCGTCGGTTCGTCCGTGATCAGATAATGGAACAATGATTGTTTGGCGGCTGCGATGATGCTGGGGGTTTTGTCCACACCGGCGGCAACAGCAATCCGGTTTGGAATGCGGTGCAAGGTTTCCAACGGAATACGGACCATTCGTTCCGTACCCGGATAGTCAAGGATGGCGCCGTCGTGATCGAAGAAATGTAGGGAGACGTCCCCGGCCGCTGTCCTCAGGGACGGATCCTCTAAGGGCACGCCAGTGGTTATGGCGTTGCGGATGCGCGGCGGCGCGCCGATACCGACCAGGGCAGCGGAGGCGCTTTCCCACATTTCCTGGATTCGCTGAAATCCCGGGTCCGACTTCATGGCTGCGAAAATGGCTGCGGACGGCATGGCTTCGGCAAAGATGAACGTGGGGCGGCCCCCGGTCTTGGAAGCGATGGCGCGGACGAGTTCATTGGTCTGGAACCAGGGCTCCGGATCAGCTTATCCGCCGACTGACGGGACCAGGATCACCCCTGGCATCGGGGGAAGTGCCTGCAGGCTGAGTTCATACACGGTGCGCCCGGAGGCCACCACCACCACGTCCCCGGCATGCAGGGACAGCTGATTGAACACCTTGTTGGTGGCCGGCAGGAGACCCGTTCCCAGGGACTGGGTTTGTGAACCCGCAGCGATCTCCACGCTGCTCACGCCCAGGGCTGTTGCAAGTTCCCGGCCCGGGCCTGCCAGGTGCAAGGCATCTGGCGGCGTGATTGTGGTGGTGAGACCAGCCCCGCCTCCCTGGCCTCTTCCAGAAGGCGGCTGACCGTGGGGCGGGAAACCCCCAGGCGGGTGGCGATCTGCGCCTGGGTTTGGTGGCTCATCATGATCCAGGGTGTAGTTGGGGTCTGAACCCGCCGGT
>NZ_JROX01000011.1:0-325 GCF_000800955.1 Kocuria sp. ZOR0020 | reverse complement strand
GGGGGGGAGTATATATAAAAAAATATTTTCTTTTACTAATTACTTTATAGTTTAATAGCAAGCCACACTAATAGCCATAGCAACGTGAACACTGGGTTAATAACCAATAGCAATAACAACAATGCTATACTTGGACTAATGAACAACATAATAATAAATAAAGATAATATAATCATTTGCTTCTCCCCTTGTCTTATAGCAGTAGTAGGAATCGAACCTACGTTTACCATTAGACTATACTGCTAACTATGACTAACTATCAGTAGCTGGCATCTTATTATAGAGCAGTAGGGAATCGAACCCTACACCACGTTAGTACACCTTA